>JAICWS010000006.1 GCA_025934695.1 Alphaproteobacteria bacterium | reverse complement strand
GACGCCGGGCACGTCGGCCTGGCCGCCCAGCTTGCCCTCCGAGCCCACCTCGCGCGCGACGCGCGTCACTTCGGAAGCGAAGGCGGAGAGCTGGTCCACCATCGTGTTGACGGTGTTTTTCAGTTCGAGAATTTCGCCCTTGACGTTCACGGTAATCTTCTTCGACAGGTCACCGTTCGCGACCGCCGTCGTGACGTCGGCGATGTTACGGACCTGCGCGGTCAGGTTGGAGGCCATGAAGTTGACCGAGTCCGTCAAGTCTTTCCACGTGCCGGCGACGCCCTTCACGTCGGCCTGGCCGCCCAGCTTGCCTTCCGTGCCCACTTCGCGGGACACGCGCGTCACCTCGGCGGCGAAGGAGTTCAGCTGGTCCACCATGGCGTTGATCGTGTTCTTCAGCTCGAGAATTTCGCCCTTCACGTCCACCGTGATCTTGCGCGACAAGTCGCCATTGGCGACGGCCGTCGTCACCTGCGCGATGTTACGGACCTGCGCGGTCAGGTTGGAACCCATCATGTTCACGGAGTCGGTCAGATCTTTCCAGGTGCCCGACACGCCTTCGACGCGGGCCTGGCCGCCCAGCTTGCCTTCGGTACCGACCTCGCGCGCGACGCGCGTCACTTCGGAGGCGAAGGAGCGGAGCTGGTCCACCATCGTGTTAATCGTGTTCTTCAGTTCGAGAATTTCGCCTTTCACGTCCACCGTGATCTTGGAGGACAAGTCGCCGTTGGCGACCGCGGTCGCGACCTCGGCGATGTTACGCACCTGGCCGGTCAGGTTACCGGCCATCATGTTCACGGAGTCGGTCAAGTCTTTCCAGGTGCCGGCGACGCCCTTCACTTTCGCCTGGCCGCCCAGTTTTCCTTCGACGCCCACCTCGCGCGCGACGCGCGTCACTTCAGAGGCGAAGGAGGACAGCTGGGCCACCATCGTGTTGATCGTATGCGCGGTGCGCAGGAACTCGCCCTGCAGCGGGCGGCCGTCGATTTCGAGCGCCATCATCTGCGACAAGTCGCCCTGGGCGACCGCGCCGATCACGCGTGCGGTTTCCGCGGTCGGGTGGACGAGGTCGTCGATGAGTCCGTTCACGTGGTTGATGGAATCGCGCCAGAAGCCGTCAGCTTCGGCGAGCGTGAGGCGCTGGTTGATGCGGCCTTCTTTACCAACCGACTGGTTGAGCATGCCGAGATCGCCCGCAAGGCGCTCGTTCATTTCCATGACGTAGTTGAAGGCATCGGCCACTTTGCCAGGAAGCCCGGTCCATTCGGCGGGCAGGCGCACCCCTTTTTGGCCGCGGCGCAGCGCGATCAGAGCATGCAGCACGGCCACCATTTCGCCGTCGTAATGGGCGAGATCGGCCGGGGGAACGGTGGATTCTGCAGTTACCTGAAGGGCGGCGTTCGACATGAGAAGGATACTCTTGCTAAAAATTTGTTTACATTCAATGCGTTAACGGAGGTCAGGTGCCTACGAAAAATACCTTTTCCAACCGGGGTGCATCGAAAGAGATGTAATTACTCCCCCGAAAGTTGGAAAGAAAATTATTCACAATAATGTATGGAACTTATTTACGGCGGTGAGCGTTTGGTGGCCTTGCTCTCGGGGCTGGTCCAATCTTCCGGAAAACCTCGGCGGCCATATTCCGGGCCAGTACTTCCAGCCCCTGGGTGATCGCGGTCAGCGTATTGGATGATGCCGGCATTTCCCCCGTAAGCGTGAAAATAGCGCCGGTCTTGTTTTTGTCCACTGACACCAGGGTAAAGGTAATCGACTCTTTCAACAACGGCGGGCTTTTGGCATCGGCGCTGTAAATGGGCTCGAAGTCGTTGACGCGCACCAGGAGCGCCTGGCTGGCCGGAATGCCGGAATCCGGCGTCACGCCCAGCATGCCGGGAACGGTCGCCGCCGATTGCGCGAGGAATTCCTGCAGGACGCGCGGAAACGGCCCCGGCCAGGCAGCGCCGGCGGCGTAATCCATGCGGCGGCCCTGGTCGAGATAAACGGCGATCCGCTCGGCGTCGAAGCCCGGCGGAACAACGGGCGTCGCGATGGCCACGATGCGCAAGGGCGGTCCCGCCTGCGGCGACGCTGCCGCGGCGTGAAGCGTGTAAAGCGTCTGCGGCGGGGCGGAAGACTTCAGGCTCAATCCCGAGCAGCCGGTCAGACCAAGCGCAAGGGCCAGCAGAGGAAGGACGGCTTTCATCTTCATTTGGGAATCTCCACGCCATGCGACGACGGCTGGTAAAGCAGTTGCGACGGATCGGCCTTGAGCTTGTCGGCGAGCGAATGCAGCGATTCCGCAGCGCCCTTCGCCTCGCCCGCGCCCACCGTGAGCTGGTTCAGCCCCTGCGAGGCGAAACGGTCGATGCTGCCGCGGTTGCGGACCAGGACGCCATTGACGTTAGTCGCCGCCGACTGCATCTGATCCGCCGCCTTGTTAAAATGTTTGACCAGTCCCGGCACCTGCGCCGACGAGGCAGACAGGTTCGTGACCAGCGTCGATGCGTGCTCGACATTGGCCTGCGACAGCAGGCCGTTGAAATCGCGCGTCAGATGCTCGAGGTTTTTCATGCTTTGCTTGAGCGAGTCGACCGTTTCCTGGTCGAGCAGATTGTCCAATTTTTTGGAAATCTCGAGTATTTTGTCGGTGATGTCCGGCAGGTCCTCAAGCGCCTTGTAAAGGCGCGATCCCTCGCCCTGCAGCACAGGGTATTTCTCGCCGGGGCGGGCGACCGGCTTGTCGGTATCGGAATTCTCGGTCGCAAGCGACACGCGCACGAGGCCGGTGATTCCTTGCGTCACCAGTTCGGCCTTCGTGTGGGCGCGGACGGGCGCGGTCTTGTCCACCGCGATATCGACGTCGACCTGCTCGATATCCTCGGTCGACAGGCGCAGGCGGATGACCTTGCCCACCTTGACGCCCTTGTATTCGACGTTAGCGCCCGCCTCGAGGCCGCTGATGGAGTCTTTGAAGACGACCGTGTAATAGTCGTAGCTTCGTTCATCATGCGGGCTTGCGAGCCAGATGAGGAACAGGAAAATCCCCATCATCGTGGCGGTGACAAAAACTCCGACGGCGAAATAGCTGGCATTCTTTTCCATGGCTATCCCGCCCCCGCCGCCTGCGCACTGGCCACGGCGGAGCGCGCGCGCGGCCCGCAGAAGAATTTTTTCACCTCCGGCTTATCGGAACGCGTCATGTCCTCGAAGGTGCCGGTCACGACCTTCTTGTCGACCAGCATGGCGATGCGGTCGCAGATGTTAACGAGCGTGTCGAGATCGTGGGTGATGATGAGGACGCTTAAGTCCAGTACGCCGTGCAGCTCGCGGATCAGGTCGTCCGACGCTGCGGCACTGACGGGGTCGAGGCCGCTTGTCGGCTCGTCAAGGAACAGGATTTCAGGGTCGAGCGCGAGCGCCCGGGCCAGCGCCGCGCGCCGCACCATGCCGCCCGACAGTTCCGACGGCATCTTGCGCGCCGCCGCCGCTTCGAGCCCGACCATATTGAGCTTGAAGCCGGCCAGGCTGTCGACATCGGCGTCGGGAAGATGCGTATGCTCGCGCAGGGGCATTCCCACGTTGTCGAGAACGTTCATGCTGGAAAACAAGGCGCCGTCCTGAAACATCACGCCCCAGCGGCCCGCCATCTCGCGCCGCTCCGCCTCGCTGAGGTCGGTCACATCGTGTCCGCCGACCAGCACTCGCCCCTTGTCGGGCTTGTGCAGGCCCAGCATTGTTCGCAGCAGCACCGACTTGCCCGAGCCCGAGCCGCCGACAAGACCCAGGATCTCGCCTTTTTCAAGCGTCATGTCGAGCTTGTCGTGCACGGTCTGCGCGCCGAACCGGTTGACGACCCCTTTGACTTCGACGACGGCTGCCATGTCAGACATCCATCCGGGAAAACATGACCGAAAAGACGGCATCGGTCATGATGACGAGGAAAATCGACTGCACGACGGCCAAGGTGGTGAGCTTGCCCACATTCTCGGCCGAACCCGTCGCGCTCATGCCCTGGAAGGTGCAGATCATCGTGATCAACAGCGCGAAGACGGGCGCTTTGATCATGCCCACGAAGAACATCTGCCAGGTCGCGATCGACTGGACGCGTTCGATGTACTGCGGCACCGCGATATGCATCTGCAGGGCTGACATGAAGCTGCCGCCCATCATGCCCACCATGTCGGCGAAAAACGCGAGCGCCGGCAGCGTCACGAACAGCGCCAGCAGGCGCGGCAGCACGAGGGTTTCAAGCGGGTCGATGCCCATCGTGCGCAGGGCGTCGACCTCCCCGCGCATTTTCATGACGCCGATTTCGGCGGCGAATGCGCTGCCCGAGCGCCCGGCCACCATGATCGCCGTGACGAGCACCGCCATTTCGCGCAGAAGCGATATGACGGTCAGGTCGATGGTGTAAATCTCGGCGCCGAACTTGCGGAGCTGCACCGCGCCCTGGTAGGAAATGACCATGCTGATGCCGAACGCCAGCAGGCCGATGATGGGGAGCGCCTGGATCCCCGTCTCCTTCATGTGCCGCGCGATGGATGGCACGCGCAAGTGATGCGGATTGCGCAGGCTCCGGCCCAGGCGGATGGCGACGAGCCCCATGAAGGAAAACAGCGAATAACTGAAGGCCAGATACCGCGACGTCGCCGCGCCCAGGGCGATGAAGAAAGCGCCCTGCAGGCGCTTTGGCGGCGGGGATGGCGGCGGCCGCCGTTCCGGCACGAAATCGATCAGCGCCCGCTGCCGCTCCGACAGATGCTCGAACCTGGCGCTGCCGAAATACTTCCGGATGAGCCAGGCGCCCGCCGTGTCGAGCTTTTTGATTTTGCTCGCGTCCACAAGCGGCTGCGTCCCTTCCCGCTGCGGCGGGTGGGCCTGTATGTCGTGTTCAATGTCCGCCGCGTTGCCGACCGTCCAGTCGCCTTTCAGGAGAAAGGCCTGCCCGTCGGCATCGGGCCGGCTGTCGATATAGGGCATGAGCTATCCGGGACTTGGATTGTGGTTGACGGTGCGCCAATGCCCGGGGCAGGACCGAGGTTCCCAATTAGGGCTAAGTTACGAAATGGGCTTTCGGTTTCCTCAAAATGGTCTGCGCGCCATCGCTCGACATCGGTACCGGGATGCACATAAGGAGGATATCAGCGGTTCTGCCGCTCGGCGTCGCGCTTCGCCGCATCCCACGCACTGTTGAGCCGGTCGGACGTGACACTGATCTCCTGGCGCACGGCCTGACGTATCTTTTCGCTGGTGCTGCCGGGCGGATGCGGCGTGATCAGGAAGATGAAAAGCGCGATCACGGCAAGGATGCCCAAAAGCCCGAATATACTGCTGTCCCTCATGATGATCCCCTTTTTCCCTAAATTGGCCAAGCTCCCGGCTCTGCCGCGGGTTCCCGCCGGAAAGTTTGGGTTTCCCGGCAAAAATATGGGTTAGGTTGCCCAAAAAGAAGCGCGCCCGTCCGAAGAAAGGGCGCGCTTTCTTTATGACCGAAAGGCCTTAGTCGTGGCGATGAGCCTGGTCGACGAGATAACCGCCAACCGCGCCTGCGCCCGCGCCGATCAGGGCGCCGGTGCCGGCGTTACCGCCCGTCGCGGCGCCGATCAGGGCACCGCCGCCGGCGCCGATAGCCGCACCGGAAACGACGCGCTGCTGCGTGCTATTCATGCCGCTGCAAGACGTAAGGGCCGCAATACAAAGACCGGCCGCTACAATTCGGAGATTCGAAAGCTTTGTCATGACTTCCTCCTGTTTCGATATGAAGGCCAACGTAGCGGGGGAAAGCTTGTTCCGGAGATCCGTCCGCATAAGCAAGCAGCCCGGCCTGAAGGCCGGGCTGCATTGAACGGGGGACTGCTGTTGTCAGGGCATGCGAGGGGTCCCCCGAAACGACAAAATGCGAAACGCTATCCGCTTCCTGCTGGAATTCCGGACGCACACGCTATTCCAACGCATCGGTGCGCGCTTCCGGTTCCGCGCCTTCTTGGAACGGAACATCTCGGCCTGACGTATGCGGAGCGGCGAATTTGCCCAAAAACCACCAAGGAGAAGGACATGAAAAGGAATTTATTGATCGCGGTATCCATGGCAGCCCTGCTGGCCGCCGCGCCGGCGCTCGCGCAGTCCTATTCGGACAATTCCAACACCACGATGTCGGGCAAGATGAGCCGGGAATGGAATTCCGGCAAGCAGGCCGCATCGAATACCATGAGCAACACCAGGACCACCATGTCGTCTCATGACGTCGTGAAGGCGGCGCTGCTGCCCAAGGAAGCTGGCGCGGCTGCGGCCCCGGTGTCGATCGACAAGCGCATGACGGCAGCCGGCATGATCGGCAAGCCCGTTTATAACCAGAAGAACGAGCGCGTGGCGACCGTCGCGGACGTCATCCTCGACTCCTCGGGCCGGGCCAATATGATTGTGGTCAAGGACAGCTCGTTCCTCGGCCTCGGCGGAAAGCTCGCGGCCTTCGATTACGATTCCGTCATCGACCGCAAGAAGGACGGCGACGTCGTGATGCCGATCACGCAAAAGACGATCGAGAACGTGGCCGAGTTTTCGTACAAGCCGTCGGACAAGCCGACCACGCGCGTGCTGCCCTCCAATGGCTTCAGCCTCAAGAAAATCATGGACGGCAGCCTGCTGGATCCCAGCGGGAAGAAGCTTGCCGCCATCGACAACGTAACGCTGCGCAATGGCCGCGCGAATCTGATCATCGCGTCGTATAACCGCTTCCTGGGAATGGGGGGCGACAAGGTCGCGCTCGACTTCAACGCGTCTGAACTCATCAAGGATCGGCGCAATAACGTCGACCTGAAGCTGAACGGCGATCAGGCGCGCACCTTTGAAACCTTCAAGGCGGGAAACAAATAACGTCCTGCTTCGTTGTTCTGCCGGCCCTGTATCCCGAGGGCGCCCCGGGGTCAGGGCCGGACCGTCAGCAGCGGCGCCTTAAGGAGGCACAGCCATGAACAAGGACATCATCAAGGGACAGTGGAATGAGATCAAAGGCGCGGTCCAGCAAAAATGGGGCAAGCTGACCGACGACGACATCGCCCAGATCAATGGCGACCGCACCAAGCTGGCGGGCCAGATTCAGAAGGCCTATGGCATCACGCGCGACAATGCCGAACGGCAACTGACACAGTGGGAAGACCAGCAGCGCAGCGATCTTTCCGATCTTTCCTGACGCCGATACGCGGGCCGGGCGGTGCCTTCGACCAGGCGGCCGCCCGGCCGCTTTCTCGTGAACTAACTTTACTGCCCGGCGTTAGCGCCTGAGAACAAGTGTCAATGGAGTACCCCACCATGGCCCAGACAAATATTACGGATACTTCGGTCTCCGGCATCAAAACCGCGCCGAACGGCGTGGACTACACCGACATCGGCGATATCCGCAAGGACATCGACTCGCTGAAATCGAGCATGGTTTCGTTAAGCCGCCACCTCCAACGCGGCGGCAAAGCCAAGGCCGACGAAGTACGCGGCGCCCTGAGCGACGGGCTGGAGACGATCCTCGGCAAGGGCGACGCGAGCCTCCTCAAAGTCGAAGAGCAGGTGCGGGAAAATCCGCGGCGCAGCATCGTCATTGCTTTCATGGCCGGTTTCGCCCTGAATTTCCTGCTGCGGCGCTGAAGGTAACGCATGAGCTTCATCGAGCCGATCCTGGCTGCGGTCATCAACGGCTGGCTGGCCCGTCCCGAAAAACAGGGCGGGTCGCGCATGGCGGGATTGTGGCTATTGGCCATGTCCTGCCTTCTGGCCTGCGCCGGCCTCGTTTATCTCCTGATCGGATTCGATACCTGGATGTCGGTCCTTTACGGTCCGGTGACCGCCTCGCTTTCGACGGCGCTCGGCGCGTTTATCCTGGCCGGGTGCGCCGCGGGCGGCTTTGCCTGGGCGGAACGTCCAAAGCCGGCAAAGCCCTCGCCCGAAGAGCAGTCGCTGAAGGAAACCGCCGAGGCGCTTTTCACCATGCTCGAGCAGGCAACCGAAGGGCTGGAGACGCCAATCGCCGAGAATCCGCGCACGTCGCTCGCGCTCGCCAGCCTTGCGGGCTACATGACAGCCAACCGACTGCATTAACCATCGCTGAAATCAGTCGAGGACTTTCGCCTCGCCGCAGAACATATAACCGACTCCGCGCACGGTCTTGATGAGCGAAGGGTTCTGCGGATCGTCGCTGAGCTTTTTGCGGATGCGGGCGATCTGGATGTCGATGACACGGTCATAGACGTCGAATTCGCCCTGGCGGGTCAATTCGAACAGCTGTTCACGCGACAGCACGCGGTTCGGCGCGACCACGAGGGCCTCCAGCAGCTTGAATTCGCCGCTGGTCAGGTCGGCGGGCTTGCCTTCCGCGTCGAACAGCTGGTACTGCATGCGGTCGAGCACCCAGCCGCTGAACGACAGGCGCTTGGCTTTGCCAAGCGAGGATTCCGCTTCGCTGGCCGCGGGCTTTTCCGTCGAGGCGGAGCGGCGCAGCACAGCCTTGATGCGGGCGGAAAGTTCGCGCATCTCGAAGGGTTTGGTCAGGTAGTCGTCCGCACCCATTTCAAGGCCCACGATGCGGTCCGCGGTTTCATTCTTGCCGCTGACAACAATCACGGGCGCCTTGCTTTTGCTGCGGATGGCAGTCAGCAGCGACAGCCCGTCCTGGTCGGGGAGGTTGAGGTCAAGAAGGATGATGTCGGGGTGGGCGACGTCGAGCTTGCTCATCAATTCGGCGCCGCTCATGGCCGAAATGAACTGGTAACCGTTCTGCTCCAGATATTGTCGCATGACAATCTGCAGGTTTTCATCGTCATCGACGGTCAGAACAGTCGCCTTGTGCAAGGTACACCACACCCTATGTAAAATGTTACTAAAATTTTCGACAAGTACAATCCATATAGACGCTTTGCAACCAAAAGGAAACAAACTTTTTCGAGGGAGTTACCTGGCCGCCAAGAGCTTATTACACCCCAGAGCTAAACTTTAATTATCACCTAAGAAAAAACAAACAGGAGCAGGCACTCATGTTCAAACAAGAAGCGCTGATCAATGAGATGGAAAATCTGCGCAAGTTCGCCCTCCGCCTGACGAGGAATGCGAGCGATGCGGAAGATCTTGTCCAGGCGACGTTGCTGCGCGCGCTGGAGAAAAAGGATTACTTCCAGGACGGCACCAACCTCTTTAGCTGGACGTCGAAGATCATGTTTAACCTCTTCGCGTCCCAGTATCGCCACAAGAAGAAGTTCGACACCCAGTACGATCCCACGCCTTATATCGAGCAGGCTTCGATCGGCCCCTCGCAGGAGGTCACGACCGACCTCGCCAAGGTGCGCGAAAGCATGAAGCAGCTTTCGAAAGAGCACCGCGAGATGCTGATTTTGGTCTGTATCCGCGGCATGCGGTACGAAGAAGTGTCGGAAATGCTGCAAATACCGGTCGGCACCGTGCGTTCGCGCCTGTCGCGCGCCCGCAAACAGCTCCAGGACCTGCTGGCGCCGCCCGCCCGCGAGCACCGCTATATACCGGCGGCTGCGCGGCAAAAGATACCCGACGCCCGCGACGACTTGCCGGAGATCCCGGCGGCCGTGGCGGCGGCGGCCACGAAAGCCGGCGGCGAAGCCTCCGGGATTGTGTAAGCCCTCTGTTGTGAGACCCCCTGTGCCCTCTTCCGCTTCCCCGCGGGAGAGGGCTTCGGTCTGCTGAGCGACCTTACGCCACTTTCTTGCGATTCCCGAGCAGTTCGAAAATCTTCGCCTTGAGTTCGGCGTCGATGATGGGTTTGGAGAGATAAGCGTCCATCCCCGCTTCGATGCATTTTTCCTTGTCGCCGACGAGCGCGTGGGCCGTCATGCCGATGACCGGCGTGCGCGGCAGGCCCCCTTCCTGCTCCATGCGGCGGATCTGCGATGTCGCCGTAAACCCGTCCATCTCCGGCATCTGCACGTCCATGAGCACGAGATCGTAGCGCCCTTCCTTCCACTTGTTGAGGGCTTCCAGGCCGGTGCGCGCAACGTCGTAGCGGCATTTGAGCCCGTCGAGAAGGTAGCTGAGGATGACAATGTTGCCGACGTAATCCTCGACCAGGAGGATTTTCATGTGGCGCAGCTCGAAGGGGCGCGCCGCCGCGTCCGCCGGCGGGGGCGACGGAGCCGCCCCGTCCATGCGCAAGGGCACTTCCAGCGTGAACAGCGAGCCTTTGCCGGGCGCGCTCTGGACCGTAATATCGCCTTTCATGAGGCGCGCGAGGCGCAGCGAGATGGGAAGCCCCAGGCCCGTGCCGCCGTACTTGCGCGAGACGGAGGAGTCCGCCTGCTTGAAGCGCTCGAAGATCAGGTCGAAATGCTTGGGATCGATGCCGATGCCCGTGTCCTTGACATCGATATGCAGGCAGGGGTTTTCGCCCCGCTGCTCGCGGCGCACGGTGACGTCGACGCTGCCCTTGGCGGTGAACTTGATCGCGTTCCCAATGAGGTTGATGAGGATCTGGCGCAGGCGCAGGCGGTCGCCCATGAACATGACGCCTTTCACTTCGCTGTCGTCGAAAGTGAAGCTGATGCCTTTTTCGGAGGCGCGCAGCGAGAAGATGCTGACGACCTGCTCGAACAGCTCGCTCAAGGGGAAACTGGTATCCTCGAGTTCCAGCTCGCCGCTTTCGATCTTGGAGAAATCGAGGATGTCGCTGATAAGGTCCTTCAGCGTGGCCGTGCTCGAGCTTAAGGTCCGCACCAGCTGCTTCTGTTTGGCGTCGAGATTGGCCTGCGCGCCTTCGAAGATCTCGGCGATGCCGCTGATGGCCGTCAGCGGCGTGCGGATCTCGTGGCTCATGTGCGCGAGGAATTCGGTCTTGGCGCGGTTCGCCTTTTCGGCCGCTTCTTTCGACTTTTCGAGCTTTTCCTCGTAGGCCTTGATGTGGCTGATGTCGGTATGGGCGCCGACAAGCCGCCAGGGCCGGCCATGGTCGTCATAGACGGCCTTGCCGCGCGCATTGATCCAGATCCATTTTCCGCTCTGGTGGCGCATCCGGAACACGTTGAGGTATTCCGAAATTTCGCCGGCCAGGTACTGTTCGATGTAATCGAGCAGGCGCTGCCGGTCGTCGGGGTGCAGCAGGTCCTTGAACGACTGCATGGTCGCCGGGAACAGGTCGGGCTCGTAGCCCAGCATGCCCCAGAACTGGCGGGAATAAAAAGCCTTGCCGGTGATGAAGTTCCATTCGAAGAAACCGTCGCTGGCGCCCTCGATCGCGAGGCGGAAGACTTCCCCGCCCTCGCCCAGGCTTTGCTCGAGCATATCGCGGCGCCGCTGCTGACGGATGAAATAAGCGGCGAAGAGGACAAGGAGCGCCGTCAGGCAGGAAACGATCGTGAGAATGCGTCCCCGGCTCTCCGACCGGTATTCTTCGAGTGAATTCACACGCTGGTCGAGCAGCTTGGTTTCATCGAGAAGGATGTCGGAACTGACCCGGGTCAGGTCGGCTTTGGCGGCTTCAGCGGCGTCGCCAGTATGCTTGGGCAGCATGCCTTGAGTCGCGCGGCCGGCATCCAGCCTGGCGGAATAAATAATGAAGTAATGCTCCAGCTCCTTGATGCGGCCGATCTGCGCGGGATTGTCGGCGAACAGGTCGGTCAGCTCGCCGATGAGGTCCGACGTTTGAGCCTTGGCGAGATCGTAATCCTTGGCGAACTTGAGATCGCCCGTAAGCTGATATCCCCGCGCCGCCGCCGTCATCCGCTCGATGCGCAGCGACAGGTCCTGCACCTTGCCGATGACGAGGTGGCTGTGGGAAATCCACAGATTCCGTTCCGCCACCATTTCACTGGATTTCGTCGTGACGCCGACAATCGCGGCGACGCAGCCGAAGATCAGCAACACGCAGAGCAGATAGTCTCTGTATCGCCGGATGAAACTGGCAATCGTATGCGGTGAATCCATCAAGGCTTTCCCGGGGTTCTTAGAGGAGTCCAATATATAAATAAAAAGATGCCCGGGAAGGCATCTTTTTATTTTTGAAATTATGTAAACGTCCTATACGGGGGGCGCCTTGCCCTGCATGACGTGAACGACGGCGGCCAGCAGGAATAGGATCAGAAAGACGCCAAACAGCAGGCGGGCGACTTCAATGGAAACCAGCGCGATGCCGCCGAATCCCAGAAATCCCGCCACCAGCGCCAATATGAGGAACGCTAATGCCCAATGCAACATGACGCATCTCCTCTTTATTGTTTTCCAGGAAGAGAGGCCTATACTGCTTCTGCTTCCTTGTTTAACCAACGCTCATAAATGGGGAAGGTTCAGGGAAAGATTAAGCCGTCATGCGCAACTCCGATTATCAAACCCAGGCCAAACGCATTCCGCGTACGCCTGACCGGCCTTTGCCGTTTATCTGGTACGTGCTGAAACATTGTTCCACCCGTCTGAAATGGGAGGTTTCTGTCGGCTATGTCTTTGAAATTTCAGCGACAGCCGCGGATATGATGGTGACCTGGTCGCTGGGCCGGATCGTGGGCGCGCTCAGCGCGGCGAGAACCGATGTTTGGCCGCACGCGCTGCGTGAACTGGCGATTCTCGCCGGTCTCTGGACCCTGCGGAACGTATCCTATCGCTGCCGCGAATTCCTGGAACGGCGCTACCTGCCCGAGCTTCTCAACACCACCCGCGCGCTTTTGTTCGCGCGCCTCATTCAGCAGAGCCAGGCTTTCCTGCACGCGAATTTCGCGGGCGTTCTCGCCAACCACGTGCGGCGCGCAGGCGACGTCATCGCGGGCTTGCGGGACAAGGTGCAATACAGCATCATTCCGCTGGTCGTGCGCTTCGTGACGGCGGGCATCCTGCTCTGGAGCATCACCTGGAAATTCGCCCTGTTCATTCCGGCGTTCCTCATTGCGGGGATCATCTGCGCGTTCCTGACGGCGCCGCGCTGGACGCGGCTGTCCGTGCGCCAGGCGGAAAAGTCCTCGCAGCTGACCGGCTATATCGTCGATTCCACCACCAATCTTTCCATCGTCCAGCAAAACGTCGGCTGGCGCGAGGAACTGGCGCGGCTCGACTTCGCGCACGAGGAGCTGACGCAGACCATCATCGACCGCCTGCGCTGGGTAAGCTGGTTCTGGGGCGGCTTCGATACCGCCATGACCTTCTTCCTCTGCGGCTTCATGGCGCTGGTCGTCTACGGCTGGCAGCAGGGCAATGTGACGACCGCGCAGCTCGCAATGACGGTCGGCCTGTCGAAAGACCTTTTCGGCGCGATCGCGGGCACGGTGAACCTGTTATCGTCCAAATTCGACGACATCGGCATCCTGCATGATGCCCTGCATAAAATATCGACGCCCTTGAGCGTCGTCGACAAGCCGGGCGCGCCCGACCTGCAGGTCCTTCACGGGTCGATCGATTTCCGCGAGGTCGACTTCAGCTACGTCCAGGGACAGCAGGTTTTCTCGAAGCTCAACCTTTTCATCCCGGCAGGCCAGCGCGTCGGCCTCGTCGGCATCAGCGGCGCGGGAAAAAGCACCCTGTGTCATCTTCTTCTGCGCGCTCACGACGTGACGGGCGGCGCGATATACATTGACGGCCAGAACATCGCCGAGGTCTCGCAGGACAGCCTGCATGCGGCCATCTCCGTCATTCCCCAGGAGCCCGTCCTGTTCCACCGCACGCTGGGCGAGAACATCCGCTATGGACGCCTGTCGGCGACCGACGCGGAAGTCGCGGCCGCCGCCGAAGCCGCCGAGGCCCAGCATTTCATCGCCACCATGCCCAAGGGCTACGACACGCTGGTGGGCGAGCGCGGCGTGAAGCTGTCGGGGGGCCAGCGCCAGCGCATCGCGATCGCTCGCGCCATCATTAAAGACGCGCCGATCCTCGTGCTCGACGAAGCGACCTCGGCGCTCGACAGCGAGACCGAGAAGCTGATTCAGGCCGCCATGATGAAAGCGATGGAGGGGCGCACGACCATTGTCATCGCCCATCGGCTCTCGACCCTGTCGCACATGGACCGCATTGTGGTCATGGAACGCGGCCAGGTGATCGAGGACGGGTCTTTCGCCGAGCTTCTTTCGAAGGGCGGCGTTTTTGCGCGGCTGTGGCGTTTGCAGGCGGGCGGCTTCCTGCCCGACGCGCTGCCGCAGGCCGCTGTCAGCTGAAAAGGAGCCTTGCATGACGACCTCGGCAAAATCCTGGCCCGATCCCGGCGCGGAGAATTTGGTCCTCGTCGGTCCCGTCATGAAATGGGCGCTGTCACCCGCGCAGCTCGACGCGCACGGCATCGCCTCCGCCCCGCAGGTCGCCATCGACGGCGGCATCGAATTCGCCCACAACCCGTTCCTGTGGGCCGGCGACGGCGATTCCGGCGGGAAACCGAAAAATATTCCCGCCGCCATGAAGGAAAACCAGGACGAGACCGATCTGCGCTTCTGTCTGAACGGCATTCGCTTGTGGAGCTGGCGCGAACTGCATCTTTTCGGCTTCGTCGGCCAGCGGCGCGACCATGAGCTGGCGAACTTCGGCGAGATCCATGGCGAGATGCGCCGGCGGCCCGAATTCCGCCGCGGTGTTTTCTACAGCAGCAACTTCACCATCCTTGCCGCTTTCTATTCGGCGGGCGACCACATCTTCAAGCACCAGGGGTTGTTCTCGACGCTGGCGTTCGAGCCCGCGACGGTCACCATTTGGGGCGATTGCCGCTACCCGGCCACGAGCCTGCCGCTCGAGCCATTCTCGGGAGCCGGTATCTCGAACTTCGCATCGGGCGACGTCAGGATTTCTTCCGACAAGCCGGTCGCCATCTTCTTCCCGCCGCAGGCTCATGCGAATGGATGATCCCAGGGCCTTCCTGGAAAGCCTGCTCCGCGCGGCGATCGCGGCAGCCCAGCCATCGATATGCCTGCCCCCGCACCTTCCGGAGCCGCCAAAAGGGCGCACGGTCGTGTTCGGCGCCGGCAAAGCCTCCGCCGCCATGGCGAAAGCCGCCGAAGATAACTGGAAAGCCGATATCAGCGGCCTCGTTGTCACCCGAAAGGGTTATGAAGCGCCTTGCAAGCACATCGAACTCGTGCGCGGCGGCCACCCGGTGCCGAACGAAGCCGGATTTGAGGCGGCGCAGCGCATGCTTTCGATGGCGGAACAGCTGACGGAAGACGATCTGGCCCTGTGCCTCATTTCGGGCGGCGGATCGGCGCTGCTGCCGCTGCCAATGGCTGGGCTGACGCTCGCCCAGAAGCAGGAGATCAGCAAAAAGCTTCTGAAATCCGGGGCGCCGATCGGCGCCATGAATTGCGTGCGCCGCCACCTGTCCCTCATTAAAGGCGGACGCCTGGCCGCTGCCTGTCATCCCGCGAAGGTTGTCACGCTCCTGATCTCGGACGTGCCGGGCGACAATCCGATGGATATCGCCTCGGGTCCGACCGTCCCCGATACGACGACCTGCGCCGACGCGCTCGCCATCATCGACCGGTATGACATCGGCATCCCTCCTGCCATCCGCACGGCGCTGAAATTAGGCACCGCCGAGACAGTCAAGCCCGGCGATCCCCGTCTGGCGGGCAATACCGTCGAATTGATCGCGACGCCGCGCATGGCGCTCGACAAGGCCGCTGCGCTGGCGCGTCAAGGCGGCGTAACACCGCATATCCTGGGCGATGCGCTGGAAGGTGAAGCCCGAACATTGGGCCAGGACATGGCGCGCCAGGCGCTTGCCTCGACGCGGCCACGCCCTTGCGTGCTGCTGTCGGGCGGAGAGACCACGGTGACCGTCACCGGCGACGGGCGCGGCGGGCGCAATGTGGAGTTCCTGCTCTCGATGGGCATCGCGCTGCACGGCGCAGAAAATGTTTATGCGCTGGCTGGCGATACCGATGGTGTTGACGGGATGGAAGAGATAGCAGGCGCTTACCTGTCGCCGGACACGCTTTCGCGTGCGCAGCAAAAAGGCCTCGATGCGCAACAGAGCCTCGCCCGCAATGACGGTCATAGCTTCTTCGGCGCGCTGGGCGACGCAGTCGTGACGGGGCCGACACTAACGAATGTGAACGATTTCCGGGCCGTCCTGCTGTTGTAGCCTTTTAGCGGAGCTTAGCGCTTGTCTTAGCGATTGAAAGGCGTGGACATCCGCGCTCCGGTGCCCATGGCGGCGGGCCCGGAAGCAAACGGGGACGAACTCACGGCGCCTTCCCCTGCGTCGACGCGGTTTTCAAGTCCGGTGGAATGGTCGCGGATTTCCTGCTGGCGCCGCTCGTCGCGCAGGTGGCGGTCGCGATGGCGTTTCGTCGCCTGTTCGCGTCCTTCGTTGAGGATGGCCCGGCTCTCGGGGCTCGCGTTCGCCGGCATACGCACTTCGCGGGTTTCGGTGGGCACGCCGCCGTTCAGGATGACGGTGTTGCGCACCTGCTCCTGGGCCTGGGCGGGCGGGCCCAGCGCCAGCGCCGCCACAACGCATACGATTGCCGTGAAAGCTTTCATGGCCTGACCTCCGTCATTTGGGATATGGGGGCGAACGCACAAAGGCGGATGCCGGTTCCGCTGCCTGCTCGACGACTACCGCGAGCGGCGCGGGCGAGCGGTAAAGCGCTTCCATGCTGTCGAGAACGCTGTTGACCTCGTTCCAGATCTGGATGAGCTCCGCGTTGGCGGCGCCGTTTTTCCTCACCCGTTCGGTATCGCCATCCAGGCGGCCAAGATCCTGGCTGGCCGCTTCCAGCCGGATGCGGACTTCCGAAGCCCAGCGCTGCCCGAGTTCTGCGGCGCGCGCGGCCACAGCAAGGCCTTCGCCGTTGATGTCGAGCCAGGTGCGCAAGGTCTCGGCCTGGCGCCGGAGGCTGTCGTTGTTCGTGGTTTCAGCGTATCGCCCGAGCCGGTCGCGTACCGACGCGGCGGCGGCGCTGATGTCCTGGAGTTCTTGCGCGAATGCGTCAAGCTCCGATCCTTTGTCCGGTAAATCGAGGACAAAATTTTTCTCTTGCGTTTTCATGGGTCGCCTCCCTTTTTGTTGTTCTGCTGTGATAATAGACGTGGCGAGGTTTTCCTAAATCTCTTCCCCTTTCTCGGCAAACCCCCTGCCAGCCGCGTTGTTCCGGCGAACTTAGCGCAGGCGGCGCCGTTGGCACTGAGGCTGAAAAGGAAGAATGTCAGATGCATAAATCCGGCCCCAGAAGCGGGACCCGCGCCGGCCACCGGCCGCCCCACCCCCGAAGCGGTAAAGCTGCCGCCATTCGCGAAGCCGTCCGCAAGGCCATCGAATCGCTGATCGAGAAGAAAGGCCCCGCGAAGGGTCACCCGCGGATTCGCTTCGCGAATGCCCTTTTGGCTGTCTGACCTTCGCAGTTGTGCAACGGCTGCAGCTGTTTTGATGCATCGCAACGCCGGGAATCGCTGAAAAGAACGTGTTTTCCGCCTTCCGCGCTCCTCAACGGCCTCGCTCACAAGAAAGTTCCAAAGATATGGCAACGTCTTTAGTATTACGAAAACGATTTTATTGAAAATAAAGCGGAATTGGGCTCAAAAACCAGTGATTGTTACAAAGCTGAAACAAAGTTTTTCGACCCCGAAACAAAGCCGAAAAAGCGCTCTTACATGGTGCCCCTAATTTGTTTGAAACGAAATCATTGGAGCACGGAAAGAACATGTTTACACAGGAAGCACTGGTAGGCGAAATCGACAACTTGCGCCGGTTCGCGCTGCGCCTGACACGGAACGTCAGCGATGCCGAAGATCTCCTTCAGGGAACGCTCGTCCGCGCCCTGGAAAAAAAGGATTACTTCGAGGAAAACACCAACCTCTTCAGCTGGGCGTCGAAGATCATGTTCAATCTTTTTGCCTCGCAATACCGTCGCAAAAAGCGCTTTGAAACGCAATACGATCCCGTGCCGTACATCGAGCAGGTGTCGGTCGGTCCGTCGCAGGAAATCACGGCGGATCTTTCGAAAGTGCGCGACAGCATGAAGCAGCTGACCAAGGAACATCGCGAGATGCTGATCCTTGTCTGCATCCGCGGCATGCGCTACGAAGAAGTGTCAGAAATGCTGCAGATTCCGGTCGGCACGGTGCGGTCACGCCTGTCGCGCGCCCGCAAGCAGCTGCAGGACCTGCTGGAATCCCCCGTGGAAGCCGGCCGCCTGCCGCCGCCGAACCTTCAAATCGGAAGCGCAGAGAAGGCCGTCGCCTGATCCTGTCGGGGATGGACCTTGCACGTAATGACCTGAAAATGCGGCATTTTTCGCGCGGCAGCGGTCTCTGCCCGTAACCTCATGGAACTTAACCTCTTTTCTTGCGTTGGGAAGAACAGGAGGTCCTATGGGTCCGCACGTCAAACCGACCGCACAGGTCAACGATTTCGATATTCAAGCACTCGTCGACTCCCAGCTTGGATGGGAGGATGAGAAGCGCATCTGGAAGGAAATAGAAAACAATCCTGCCCTGAAGCGCCGTTACGACGAGCTCGTGACGCAGAAGAAGCTTCTGCTGCAGTGGTGGGCTGGTGAAGACGGTGGCCGCACTAAATCCAGCCAGAGCCAGGAAAGACGCGAAATCCTCCTCGTCTGACATCCTGAAATCAGGCATCTGCGCGTCCTGTCCTTGAAAAACGGCAGGGCGCGTTTTGCATGGGGCTCTTTTACAAAAGTCGGGAAACGCGCTATAGTCCTTGCAAAGACGCCAAATAAAGGCGCTGTCAGGGAGCTTAAAGAACATAAAATGACGGCCAAGACAAATCCAGCGTCCGGACCCGTCCTCGTCGTCGAAGACAGCATCGACGACTTCGAGGCCACGCAGCGCGCTTTTCGCAAGGCCGGCTACGAAGCGCCAATCCAGCACGTGACGTCCGGAGAGGACGCCCTGTCGTACCTGAAGGCGGCCAATGGCACCTGGCCGGCCCTCATCCTGCTCGACCTCAATATGCCCGGCATGGGCGGCCGCAAGACGCTCGAGATCATCAAGAAGGATGATGCGCTGCGGGATATCCCCGTCGTGGTGCTGACGACCTCGAATTACGATGTCGACGTGCGCATGTGCTATGCCTTAGGCGCGAACACCTATGTCCAGAAGCCCGTCGATTTCGACGTGCTATCGACCGCCATCCGCAACATCAAGGAATACTGGCTGGAGACGGCGCTGCTGCCGCCCAAGGGCCAGGCCGCGCGCCAATCCGCATAAAGAGGTTCTTCAGGCCGTGCCGTAGAGCGGCATGCGCCGCGCTTCAGGCTTGGGGATCGTGAAGTAGAAGGTCGAGCCTTTGCCGGGCTCGGATTCAACCCAGATCGTGCCGCCATGCATCTCGACGATCTTGCGGCAGATTGACAGCCCGAGGCCCGAGCCTTCGATTTCGTCCCGGCTGTGCAGGCGCTTGAAAGCCTGGAAAATCACGTTCGCGTATTCGGGCTCGATGCCGCAACCGTTGTCCGCGACCGAAAACTGGTATTCGGTACCTTTGTCCTTCACTGCGATGTTAATAACGGGGGGGCGAGAGGCGTCGCGGTATTTGAGCGCGTTCGAGATCAGGTTCTGGAACAGCTGCTTCATGCGCAAGGGGAAAGCGTTGATAACCGGGAGGCCCGGCGCGTTGATGGTGGCCTTGGTCTCGCGGATCGGTTCCTCGAGAACTTCCACGATTTCGGCGACCAGCGCGTTGCAGTCGACCGACGCCTTTTCCTCCCGCGAATTCGCGGCTTCCGAATAGGCCAGCAGGTCGTCGACGAGCTTTTGCAGGCGCGCTGCGTTGACGCTGAGGCGCTTGATATATTCGAGGCCCTGCGCGTCGAGCTTGCTCGAGAAATCTTCCTTGATGAGGTTGCAGTACGAAATTATATGGCGCAGCGGCGCCTTCAGGTCATGAGAGGCCGTGTGCGAGAATTCGGACAAAGCCTGGTAGGAACGCTCCAGCTCGTGCTGGTAGCGCACGATTTCTTCCTTGAGGTGCTGGCGCTCGATGGCGTTGAGGATGCTTTGCGTGAAGAAGCCTTCGAGGATGCTGCTCTTGGTAATATAGTCGAGCGCGCCCAGCTTCATCGCCTCAACCGCGGTGCGCTCGCTGCCGCGGCCCGTGACCATGACGATGGCCGCGCCATTCGCGAGCTTGGTATCCTGGTATTTATGGATGAAGTCGATGCCGTCCCCGTCGGGAAGCTGGTAGTCGAGGACGATGCAATCGAGGTGCTGGCGCTGGGCCACGTCGAGACCCTCGTCGATGTTCACCGCCTCGTGTAATTTGAACGTCCCTCCGTTACGGTTCAGGATGCGCCGGTATAGCTCGCGGTCTTCCGGACTGTCTTCGACAATCAGGACGTTAAATGGGGGCGACGGCTGTGAATAAATCTCCGACGTCATGAGTCAGAAAACCTCAGAAAGAACCTTTGAAAACAACGTGAATTCACTCTCTTTATTCTAGCATGTATAAGCGAAATTATAATGCAAACGTTAATAATTTATTTGCTTATTTCCGGGGAACTTTCTTGTACATGTGGAGTTGCCTTATATGAGTGCCTGATTTTTAGGGACAATTTTATTTAACTGCGCAGCAATCTTCACAAGACGTTAAACGCATAATGCTAGAGTTGAAGATGGAGCTGTAGGCCTTAGTACCTATATTTATATATTATGGAGGGAGGGCGCCGGACGAAGGGCGCCTACGGGGTTATGCAGGCGGGGAGAGGCGGCGATAAGGGAGCTCTGGGATCGATTGACGCTTTGCGGGGCACGAAAAGGCCCATCGCGGTCGTGGACGATAATAGCGACGACCAGTTCTTTCTGAGACGCGAGCTCAGCTTCCTCTTCGGCGAGATGCCGGTCATTACGTTTGCCAACGGCGCGGCGTTGCTGCACTACCTGCAGGACCATTGTGACGATGAACGCCCCTGGCTGATCCTGCTGGACCTCCATATGACGGGAATGGACGGCTTGAGAACGCTGGAATTCCTGCACGGCCGCAAGGCGCTGAACGACATCCCGATCGTGGTCGTGTCGGGAACGACGGACAAGCGCGAAGTGCATGCGGCCTTCGGCTATGGCGCGCGGGCCTTCCTGCCGAAACCGCTCTCGCGCTGGGACTTTGTCAAGCTGCTGAACGGCGGGCCCCGGGCGGAAAACCGGGCGACGACGTGAAGAAAATAAAAAAAGTGGAAAAAGTGGAGGCGAAGAAAATGGACAAGAACATGAAGCAGGGTAAAGACGCGCACGGCCCGACGCTCAACGGAGGAGAGCCGTGCCGCGTTTTTCTCGTCGAGGACGACCTCGACGACCAGGCCTTTTCAAAGCGGGAGCTTGAATCGTCGCCCCTTGTCCAGGAGGTCAAGGTCTTCGGGAACGGCGAGGACTTGATTTCGTACATGCGCGCGCAAGGGTTCCAGGACCATACCGTCATGTGCATGACGCCGACGATCATCGTCGTCGATCTGAACATGCCCAAGATGGACGGGTTTAAGATACTGGAAATGCTCAAATCCGATCTTTTCCTTGAAGAGATACCCGTGGTCGTGGTATCGGGGGAATTGTCTTACGAGACCATCCGGCGCGCGCTCGACCTGCGGGCAGACGGGATCTTCCGCAAGCCGATGAGCGTCGACAAAATCCAGAGTTTTTTCACCCGCGGATGGCAATGGCCGACGCGCGAAATGTGGATGTCTTAGGAGGCCGGGCGAAGGGAAGAACAGGGAAATACCAGGGGGAAACGATGATCGAATATTTTCAAACCGGGGGTGCCGGGGATGCCGGTGCTTCGACGATGGCTTCGGGCCGCCTCGCGGGGAATTGGGGCAAGACGCCGGACCTGCTGAAGTACACCGTCTTTCTCGTTGAGGACGACAGCAGCGACCGCAACATGATCCTGCAGACGCTGCAGCGTTCCCAGCACGTGCATAACGTCCACTGGTTCGACAGCGGCGAACGCCTGATGAAGCATTTCGTGCACGAAGGCTATTACAGCGGCACGCTCATCCACAATATCCCGACGCTCGTCCTGCTCGACATCGCCCTGCCGGGCGCCGGCGGCGTGGAAATATTGCGCCGGCTGAAAGAGAACCCGCTCACCTCCGACATTCCCGTCATCATGATCACGGGCAGCCTCTCCGACGAGGCGGCGCGCGAAAGCTTCCGCCTGCGCGCGAACGCCTATGTCGTGAAGCCGGTGCATCTCGACCGCGTGCATGAAGTCATGCTCAAGGGCTGGAGCTGGCCCTCGCCGCCCTTCCGCTCCTAAAAAGGCTTACTTGGCGTTTCCGAGACTAGAGACAATTGTCGCGCACTGTTTCTACTTGAAATCAAGAGCGCAGAGATGATCGAAAAACGCCTGGCGGTTATGGCTGTTCTCGGAGGGATAAATGCGCATGAGCTCGCCGTAAGCCTGCGTGAGCTTCTGGTGCGAATCCTCAACCAAGGGCGCCGCGGCGTCGAACGCGGTGCCGTTTTTCAGGCTGTCGAGATAAGCGCGTTGCTCTTCAACGGCCTCCACCACGAGTCCATAGGCTGTCTTCAGTTTCGGCGGGACACCCAAGCCCTTGAGGCGGCGCAGGATCTCGTCGTAATTCCCGGCTGCCTGCCCTTTCGACCGCAGGGCCGCCTGCGTTTCGACCCGCTCCGCGACCGCCAGATCTGAGAGCGTGAAGAAGGCATCCAGGAAGGCCTTTTCATCCGCGGACATCGTCGCGGTCGCGGGATCGAAGCGCGTCTTGTTGTGCGGAATAGCCTTATAGGCTTCCTCGACCGTCATGGATTGGCTGATCTTTCCCGGCTCTTCGATCCGCACCTCCTTGAGCAGCTGCGGTACCTTGGGCAGCAGGTCGGTCCAGATGCTTTCTTTCGGATTGTCTCCCGTCGCATCGCTGCGCAGAACAAAGTCCCTGTCGATCAGCTGGAACCCGGGGATCAGCGCGTAGCTGGCCGGTCCGACCAGTTCGGGCCCGCCCGCCAGCACATATGTATTCGGCGATTTATCGAGCCCGAAATGCTCCGCCCAGAGCGCGGCATCGTCCTGCGTTGTACCCTGCATCTGCAGGTTATAGAGCAGCACCTGCACGAAAACGATGCGCGGGTCGTGCAGCGATACGCCCGTATATTGGGGGAAAAACTTTTCGATGGCGTCGAGATCGGGCTGCACCGGATTATTTTTGAAGCCGCCCTTCTCCTTGCCGCCGGAAAAGGCGTTGCAGGCGGGACAGGTCATGCCGACCGGCTCGACGATGATGACCTTGCCCCTGAAGTCGGCAAGCTTCACGAGCTTGCCGGCACCGTCCTTCAGCTCGAGTTCAGGATATGGCTTTCCGATCTGCGGCGGCCAGGCAACGGTCTTGCCATTGCCCAGCGTCACCTGCCCCTGATCCGCCGACGCCGGCCCGGGTAGCAACAGGAAGAGGAAAAAGGCAAATAAGGCGGCTTTCATTTTTTGTCCTCCTTTGCGGGCGCGAGACGCAACGCGACTTCACCGGCACGCGGGTCTTTGGGAAATTCTTTCATGAAACGGCTGTATTCGAGCCGCGCCTGTTCCATCATGTCCGCGCCGTCATAGCTCTTCGCGAGCCAGTAGACGGCCGAGGCGTTTGCCGGGTCTTCGTGAATAAGCTTCATGAAGGGCGGGAAGGCCTTTTCGAAGGCGCCGTTGTAATAGGCGCCGAGGCCTTCGATCATCAAACGGCTCTTTTCGGCCTGCGCGTCATCATCCCCTGTCGCGGGCGCGGTTTCCGCTTTCAGCGCAGGCAGTTTGTCGCCCAACTGCCGCACGCCTGCGCAGGCGGTTTCGGGGATCTCGCCCACGCCGCCGGTCACGGTCGCGCTCGCGACCAGTTTTGTCGAGGCGAGATCATACAGCATCAGCGTCACGATGACGGCACTGTCCTGCGGGGCCAGCGTGCCGCGCAACAGGTGTGTCGCGCCCTCAATCTTGACGACATGCGACGCATCCATATTGATCGTCTGCTCCGCCATCAGCGCCGGAATGGCGCTGCGATCGACAATGTCGGCCGGGATATTTTCAGAACTGAAACAGGCCGTCAGCACATCGGGCATGCCTTTCGCCAGCGGCTCGAATTTTTTATCGAGGCTGCTATCGAACGTCAGGATCGCGATTTTGGGTCGCATCACTCCCGCGGCGGCCGGCAGGGCAATGAGGCAGCAGAGGAGCGACAGCAGCGCAGCGCTTTTCATGGCTGTTTCCCTATAGCGGTTTCATGACGAAATGACCGACCACATCGTGCTGCTGGCCGCTCTTGTCCCAAGTGACGATGAAGGGCTCCTCGGCCTTGTCCCAGATATCGAGCCCCATGATCATGCGGTTAGTGCCCGTATTATCCTTCATAATAATAAGCGGGTCCTGGTTCGGGCCGTCGAGGCGGAAGAGCAGCTTCAGTTTTCCGCTGTTGTCGTAAAGGGTGACGCAGGGGAGACCCTTCTCATCTTCGCGGACGCTGCCGTCATAGGTCGCCAGCTGGATGCGCAGCCGTCCGTCGGGACCAAAGAAATCCTGGAGCGTCTGGTTATGGTCCATCCCGAGATCAATGCGGCGATGGCCGTCACCGTCGTAGATATTGCGCATCCTGTTGCTGGCGTCTTCGGCGGCCTGGACTGCGTGCGGCCGCAGCACCTGATCCGAAAAGATGCCCCCGAGGAATCCACTAAGGGTGAGCGCCATGACGCAGACGAGAAATTTCCTGTCCATCATTTCTTCCTTTCGAACCGGTATATGCCGCTTGATTCAGATCCTGCCCAGACGCTGCCGTCGGGTGCAATGTCGAAGTCGATCAGGTCAAAGATATTGTGGCTGGGCGGATCGTAAAGAGACGCCGTCCTGCCGTCGAAATAACCAAGCCCGCGCGAGCTTTCGTAAGGGCCGGGCATGAACCAGATGCCTTGACCGTCTGCCTTGATCTTCGCCGGGCTGGCATAAGGGAAGCCCGCGGCCTGTTGCCAGACGCCGCCCTTCTTCATGTAGAGGCCATCGCCATCCGTCGCGACCCAGAGCGCGCCGCCGCCGAGCGCAATGCTGGTCACGGGAAACGCCTCTTTATTTTGGAACTCCTCGGCGACGGGCTTGTCGTTTGCGATGCGGAATAATTTGCCATCCTTCGTACCGGCCCAAATCCCCTTGCCGTCCGCGGCCAGCGCTGTCGCGTAAGACGACGGCAGATGCACCGCAGAGACGACGCTTTTGCCGTCGAGCGTTGTGACCATACCGTCGGACGTACCCACATAAAACAACCCGCCGCCGCAGGCGGTGGCGGTGACATGTCCGCCGGCTTCGAGTGTCATTTTGTCGGTGGCATTTTCGAGGCGGTCTTCAACCATCAGGCCGAGATCGGGGGTGTCGCGCAGTTTATCGGCAAACCAGATAAACTTGCCGCAGGGCACGATATCGGTCGGATGATGGTCGAAAAAGCCCATCGAGACGTCGGAGACGAAGAAATCCCGGTCCTTCAGCGCCATCGCGCCGGTTTCGATGCCCCACCAGGCGCGGCCGTCAGTCGCCACGCCGACCGCCGTCACGTCCGACATGACATAGCGTTCGCGCGCTGTGCGGCGGTCCCAGCTATTGCCGTCCGGGTCGGTTTCAGTTTCATGATAGAGCGTGTCGGTGCCGGAGTTTTGCGCATTCGTCGGAAAGGAAAAATGCCGGTATTTCTTCAGCACGATATCATCGCCCTGCCAGGCGGCGGCCAGGTAGGCGTCTTGCGTCTGCGCAACCGCATAAGGCTCCAGCGAAATCTCGCGCACGAGGTCGGGTTGCGGCGGATACACTTCGGGATTAAAGGTCGCATATTGCAGGCCCGTCAAAGTATCTGAGAAAAGCAGTGTCAGGCGGCCTTCGCCCGCATCGAACAGCGTCATTGGAAAAGCCGCAATCTGGTCGACAGAAGCGTAATTTTCATTCCCCCGTCTTGACCAGTGATGCGAATAGCTGCCGAGCGCGTATTCATGGGCGGTCCAGGCTTTCAGGTCGAACGACTTCATCAACTGCAGGTCGGCCTCGCCATCGATGGCGCCCAGCCACCAGGTCGCAGTACCATCCTGCATCAGGACGGGATCAAAGAATCTCTGCCCTTCCCGCACGGTACCGAGGTTCATCCATTTTTCCGCATCATCAGAGGAAATGACGTGGATGCCGGTACCGCCGGGCGTGCAGACCGCTAGCACCCAGCGCCCGTGCTTGTCCTGCGCGGCATCGAAATCGAGCAGGTCGGTCACATCCTGCGCGCGGCCCGGGTTCGCGTCGGCAATGAATTTTTCCAGCGGAATGCGCGCGGGCTCGGACCAGCTGTTATCTTTCTGCAGTCCACTCGTCCAGATTTCCCATCCCAGTCCGCGGCGGTTCGAAATCCAGAACAGGCGTGCCGACCCGTCCTCCGCGCGCACGAGTTTCGGCGCGAAATCCTGGCTGATGGAATTGACCGGCATTGGCGCCAACGGCTGCCAGGATTTGCCGTCGGGATTGCGGGAGAACCAGAGGTCGGTCTTGCCCGTCGGGAGATCGCCGCGCGCCACCACAAGCAGTTGGCCGCGGCTGCCAAGATCGATCAGCGCCAGGCGCTTCTTCGACGCATATTGTTCGAGGTACTGCGGGTCGGAAACCCCAGTCGCCTCTTCATGCAATGGAAGACGCGCGACTTCCTGCCCCTCGAAGAAACCTTCGGCTTTCGCCATTCGCGGCACGGCTTGCGTCTCCGTTTTGCGCAGGCGGAAATCGGCGCTCCAGCTCTTTATTTTGCCGGCGTTTTCGATGAGCTGGAAGACGAGAATATCGTGATCGCGTCCGTGGAAGGCGATCTCCTTCTGCAAAGCGCTGACGCTGGCGGTCTGGCCGTAAACGGTGCCGAGCCAGTTGTTGTAGAAGTTTTTCATCAACGGGAAGGCAAATACCCGCAAGGTGAAGTCGGTCGTCGCCGTCGGCTTCGGCACATAGCCTGTGATGTGCAGCGTCACGCCCTCGGCCGTATAGCCCTTCGGCACGACGGCGGCATAAAACTCCTCGCGCCAGGCGTCATAGCGCTTGGTGTCGCCGAAAAACAGGGATTTCGTATCGCCGAAATGTTCGTCGCCAACCGTAGCATGAGCGGGATCGACATAGAACGTCCCGCGCGGCGGCTTCAGCACAGGGTCCGCCGCGACGGCGTCTCGATACAGCGCGATCTGCCGCATCGTTGCGCCCCGGTACAGGTCCAGCGCGTCGTGCCAGTTGAAGAACCGCGACCGGTGCGCCGTGAAATCGGCCAGCGCGCCGCGCAGGTTCTCATTGTCGCTGGATAAATCTTTCGCGTTATGCCGCACGATGCCAACGAATTCGAGTATAGAATCAATCATCGCGAATTTTTCTTTATGCGCCTGCTCCAGCGCAAAGGCGGTCTTGCGCTTGTCGATGTCTTCGCGGAAATCGTTAATCTCCTGCAGGGCGCGATAGGCCTCTGCCGGCTTGCGCTGGACTTCATAGAGGTACGAGAGGCGCATATCCGCTTCGAGGCTCAAGGGAATTTTTGGCACGATCGCCGCCAGTTCCCGGTAAGCGGCGATGGCTTTATCCGGTGCCGTCACCTCGGACAGTTTCGCCGCGAAAAACAGCGCGTCGCGCCCTTCGGTCGATTGCGGCGCGGCATCGTGAAGCTGGGTATAGGCCAGCACCGCCTGGTCGGTCATGCCGGTATATTCCAGCATCCGCGCGCTCCACAGCAGCGCCTCAAGATAGCGGTCGTCCTGCCGGGCGGCGGCAGTGAATTCGCCGTAGGCCTCTTCGTATTTTCCGTTGTCGTAGTCGTCCATGCCTTTATAAAAGTGCTGAAGCGCCGGCGTCGAGTCAGTTGCATGGAAGCTGATCTTCTTCACCTCCTCATCGGAGAGCGTGGTGCCCTGTTTTTGGAGGAAATCTAACACCAGCCGGTCCGCCGCCGAAGCAAGATCGTCCGTCCGGCCCTCCGCTTCCGCCTGCTGGACGATCTTTTGCGTCTTCATGTCCATTTCCAGCAGGTGAAGCTTCAGCGTGCTGCCCTCGACCGAATAGTTGCCGTAGATGACGTCATCGACCTGCGCGAGGCCGCCAAGGCGCTTGATGGCCTCCGCGTCGGCAAAGCCGGAGCGTTGCAGTTCCATCTCTTTCAGGAATTCCTGCAATTTGTCGCGTTCCAGCACGTCGAAGCCCGGCGTCGTGCCAAGCTTTTGCGCGACGAGGTCGGAGAGCGCCTTGCCCATCCAGCCCTCGCCGCCGTTTTCCAGCGCAGCGAATGGCATGACCGTCACCGACGCCGTGCCGCCGGCCCGGGCAGTGCCCGGAGCGGCGGCGAGTGTCAGAAGTACGAAGATGGCCGCAAGGAAGCGCATGGCTGCCTTCTTTACTTGGTCACCGATTTCACGAAGCGTTCGGCCAGGGCGGACGCGCCTTTTTGTTCCGCCAGTCGGCCCGCCGATTCCGGCGAGAGGTCGACCGCGACGGTCGGTTCGCGGTCGCTCATGACCATCGTGCCGTCCTTGTGGCGGATCGCCTTGACTTCGACATTCGCCTTGGCCGAGACGAGGTTGCCCTTGCGCATCGCGAATTCGCTGACCGCCGAGCCGGTGATCTCGATATCCGCCTTCTTGTTGCTGGCCATCGGGTCGATGACGGTGAAGCCGAGATTCTGCAGGATATAGGCGATCTCGGTCTGGGCCGTCGTGTCGGTGTCGGTCTTGCCGACGTTCATGGCGTCGATGCTGACCGACACGCTGGGCAGGTTCTTCTTGCCCTCGACCAGCGGTTTCAGCTTGGCCACGATATCCTCCTTGTCGGTGCCGCGCACGATGAGTTTTTCGCCCTTGGCCGCGATGTCCTGCGCGATCTTGTCCGACAGTTGCTGCGAAGCGTCCTTGATGCTGCCGCGCACGGGCATCGAGACATATTCGCCCAGCACCACGCCGGTTTCGACGCCGATGATCTTGGCCACGATCATCAGGTCATGCTGCACCTGGAAGATGCGTCCCGTCACCAGTACCTGCGCGCCGACGAGATGGCCGACCTTGGCTGCCGTATCCGGATCGACCGTGCCGGACTTGCCAAGTTCGATCTCGCTCAAGGCTTTGTCGACTTCCGCGCGCTCGACCATCATGAGCGAGGGCGAGACCGACAGGAAGGTCGTCAGCAACAAAGGCACCTGCTGGCCCATATCTTCGTAATCCTTGTCCGCCGTGAAGGGCAGGACCGCAGTAACGTAAGTCGGCTCCTGCGCCGCGGGCTTGTCCGTTGCGGCCTCTGCAGGCGCTTTCGCCATCGGGGCGACATTCGCCGAGGCATTGGCGGGCGGCACCGATGTCGACGTGTCTTCCGCGTGGGCTCCGGCCGGCATCAGCGCGGCCAGCATCGCGAGTGTGTAAATGATCTTCATAGTATCCTCCCGTTTGTTCATTTTGTGATCATGGTGAAAATTTGCACGAACGCCTTTTCCGCGAGCGGATCGTCCGCATCGAGACGCTCGATAAGTTTCATATCGGCCGTCGCGGTCGCGCCCGAAGCCGTGCGCTCGACCGTGACGAGCGGCATGTCCTTCACCTTTTCGGCCAGGTACATCACGTCGCCCGACGGCTTGTCGTCTTTCATTTCGGCCGGATCGGCGACGACGACAGTGATCTTGTGTGCCTTGGCGGAAGCGCCATCGGTCGAATAGTCAATCTTGTTACGGTCGAGAAAGCCCGCGAGCTTTCCATCCTTGTCCTTCACGATCAGCGCATTCGCGTCATCTTTTACCCAGCTTTTAATGGGATCAAGCAGGTCACGCGGATAAGCCATGATCGGCACGATGATAGGCTCGCCCTTGCCGCCGTCATGCGAGAAATTCACTTGGAATTCCGTGTCGTGATCGACCTTGGGCAGATGCACGGACAGATCCTGCGGCTTGCAGCCGTCAAAGGATGCGGGCGTCACCGCTCCGTCGACTGGGGCTTCGAGCCGGGCCGTGACCTGCATCAGTACCGCCTTCATTTTGCTGCACCCCTCGCCGCCAGCCGCGACCGAGAGCGCAACATCCATCTCGCCGAAGAAGTGGCTGCACACGTCGCCGTCAATGCCGGTGACGCAGACGTGATCGCCCTGTTTCACCACCGCCTGCGGCGCATCGGCCAGCGCGGAAGCGGGAGACAGGAGCGCCGCGAGGGCGAGGATTTTCCAGGACTGCTTCATCGTCACATCTCCAGCGGCTGCGCTTTAACTTTCAATCCATCGACGGCGGGCGCGTCACCGCCGTGCCAGAACAGTTTTTCACCCGACAGGATGATGCCACCTTTGGCGTCCACCAGCGCATCGAAATTGATCTGCCTGCCGTTGATGGTGAGCGTCAGGTTCTGCCCGCTGAAGCTCGTCACGTCGACGCTATGACCCTCGCCGCTGAGGTGGATATGCAGCGGCTGGCCGCGCGGCTGGTCCTTGTCGGCCAGGATGATCTCGGTCTTGCCGTCTTCGTTGACGACGGCCTGGAGACGCTGCCCGAAGACCTGGTTGAATTCGGCCAGCACAGCCTTTTGCCGTTCGGCATCACTCATCGGCGCCGGCGCTGTTGGCCAGATCGCGACGGCCAGCAAACATGTCACTGCCGCAGCTATTGCCAGGCCTGCCAGCGGCCGCATGAAACTGACACGCGCCGGGCGGCTGCGCTCGAATTCCGTCACCGCCGCGCCGATGATGCGCTGTTTCGCCATATCGGACAGGCCGGGCTCGGCCTCGTCCCGGAACAGCTTGACGATTTTGTCGTTATCCATGGCCATACCACTCCGCTAATTTCTTCTTCGCCTCGAAAATGCGCCAGGTCACCGTTTTTTCGGCGCAGCCGAGCGCCTGCGCCGCGTCCTTATGCGACAGCCCGTCGCAGAGGACGAGAACGACGGCTTCGCGCTGCTCCACGGGCAGACGGTTCAGCAGCTCCGCCGCCTTCGACACCAGCTCCCGATCCGCAAGCGATTCCGTTTGTCCACTACGCAGCGCGGAAAATTCCGTCTCGCGCGCGACGCGCCGTTTTTCCTTCGTGTAGTAGTTCCGCGCTTCATTCACCGTGATGCGGTAAAGAAAGGTGCTGAACTGGGCCTCGCCCCGGAAGCTGTGAATGTTGCGCGCAAGCTTGATGAAAACCTCCTGCGTAATGTCCTCGGCATCCGCGCGGCTGCCGGACCATTGCCGCGCCGTCCTGAACACCCGGTCCGCATGCCGTCCGACAAGCTCCGTGAAGGCGGTTTTATCGCCCCCTGCCGCCAGCTTTGCCAATTGCGCGTCGTCCTGCATGAAGATCCCTGTTGAATATGAGACAGCGCCGAAGATGAAAAGGTTTGAGCAATATTCTTGCTTTCTGATTTTAAATCCTGCGGGTTAATAATTTCTTGAATTTAAAGGAAAAATTCCATCGACGCGCAAATATCTTTACGTAAATCCCGGCTGGTTAGTAATTCTTCATGACTTCCCGATTAAAATAGATGATGTACGTCAGCGTTTGGGGCTGAAGCGCCTGCTTGGGGGATAAGCTTCATGACCACGGGACTCATCATCAACGGCGACGCGGGCAACAATACGCTTTCCGGATCGGGCGGTGACGACACGCTCAGCGGCCTGGACGGGAACGACGTGCTCTTCGGCTTTCGTGGAAACGATACCCTGCTGGGCGGCAACGGCAATGACACGCTGCACGGTTTTCTCGGCAACGATTCCCTCGACGGCGGCGCGGGCGACGACGTTATTTTCGACAGTTTTGGCGATAACATCGCCACCGGCGGCGACGGCAATGACACCATCGCCGGCCTTTTCGGCCATGACACTTTCGACGGCGGCAACGGCGACGACATCATCGTGGGCGGCTTCGGCGCCGGCACGCTGACGGGCGATGCCGGCAACGACACGCTGTTCGGCCGCGGCAGCGACGATACGCTCGACGGCGGCACAGGCGCCGATACGATGGCGGGCGGCGGCGGCAACGATACTTATGTCGTCGACGATCCGAATGATGTGATCATCGACCATGCGGGGAGCAACACCATCGAGTCTTCCGTTTCCTATACGCTGCCTTCCTTTGGAACGTTCGATCTCGTGCTGACGGGCGGCTCCAACCTCGATGCGACGGGCAGCGCCGCGGCCAATACCCTGACCGGGAATTCCGGCGATAACACGCTGATCGGTCTGAGCGGAAACGACACGCTGATCGGCGGGGACGGTAATGACGTTCTTGACGGCGGCTTCGGACGTGATGTGCTGACCGGCGGCAACGGCGCGGATACCTTCCTGTTTGACGTCAAGGGCGGCGGCGCCGACGTCATCACCGACTTCAGCGCTGCGGCGGGCGACGTGATCGAACTGCATAACGTCCTGTCGGGCTTCAATCCGGCGGACCTGTCCGACTTCATCAAGCTGACTGTATCGGGCGCCAACACAATCGTTTCGGTGGATTACAATGGCGCTGTTGGAGGCCACAGTTTCGCGCAGGTCGCCGTCCTTCAGGGCGTCACCGGTCTTGATGCCAATATCCTTTTCACCGACGGCAATATCACCGTCACCTGACCGAAAGGAACGCAGCAGGCATTCCGGATGTTGGGATGCACTGGCGTTTCGCGTCGCGCCATTTTACGGAACGCGCCGCAATTCGATTGACAGCACGGCGCATTCGTTTACCCTTTTCTGATAACGGGAAGGTTTGGGCCAAGTCTTTGGAAATGGTTAGAAATATCAAATTTCTGCTGGCCTTTCTGCCGCTGGTTCTCCTCTGCTCCTGCAATGAAGACGACAAGATCAACGGCTATGTCGAAGGCGAATTCGTGCGCATCGCGCCGACCAGCGGCGCCGTGCTGCAGACGCTTTCCGTCCAGCGCGGCGACGAGGTGAAGCCAGGACAGGATCTCTTCTCGCTCGACCTCACGAACCTTACCGCCCAGCGCGACGCCGACAAGGCGCTCTTGGCGCAGGAACAGGCGAAATGGACCGACCTGACCAAGGGCGAACGGCCCGAGGAAATCGCCGTCATCACCCAGCAGCGCGCGCAGGCCGCAGCCGACCTGGAAAATGCGCACAAAGCCTATGACCGATCGCTGCAGACGGCGGCGAAGGACGCGACCAGCCTCGCGCAGCTCGATACCGACAAGGCCGCCTTCGAGCATGCCGAGGCGCGCGTGGCCGAACTGGATGCCGATTTGAAAGTCGCCGTCCTCGGCGGCCGCGAAGACCAGATCGCGGCGCAGAAGGATGCCGTCGACGCCGCCGCGCAAAAAGTCGCCGAAGACGAAAAGCTGCTGCGCGAAGCCGCCCCCAAGGCGCCTACCGCCGGGCATATCGAAGACACATTCTACTGGCCGGGAGAATTCGTGGCCGCGGGCCAGCCCGTCATCAGCCTGTTGCCGCCCGAAAACGTGAAGATCCGCTTCTTCGTGCCGCAGAAGATATTGCCGCAGTTGAAACCGGGGCAGAAGATCGCCGTCACCTGCGACGGCTGCAAGGGCCCGGTGACGGCGACCATCACTTTCCTGTCGTCGCAGACCGAATTCACTCCTCCCATCATCTACAGCGTTGAATCGCGCGAGAAGCTGGTGTTCCTGATCGAGGCGACGCCCGACGCCTTCGACCCGGCCCTGCGTCCGGGTTTGCCGGTCGACATATCTTTAGGCAAATCATGACGGACAACGTCATCGACGTGCGGAACCTGACCAAAATCTACAACGGCCGCCCCGTCGTCGATCATGTCGCCATTACCGTGCCCAAGGGAAAAATCTACGGCTTTCTTGGCCCCAATGGCAGCGGCAAGACAACGACCATCCGCATGCTCTGCGGCCTGTTGACGCCCGATGAGGGCGAAGGCACCTGCCTCGGGCTTGACCTGCGCCGCGATGCGCTGGAGATCCGCCGCAAAGTCGGCTACATGACGCAGCGGTTCAGTTATTGGGAAGACTTGAGCATCCGCGAAAACCTGGAATTCGTCGCGACCATGTACGGGCTCGACCGCCCGAAGGAGCGCGTGGACAAGGCGCTGTCGGACTTAGGGTTGACGGGCCGCGCCGACCAGCTGGCGGGCGCGCTCTCCGGCGGCTGGAAGCAGCGTCTCGCGCTCGCCGCCAGCATCCTGCACGAACCGGAACTCCTCTTGCTCGACGAGCCGACGGCCGGTGTCGACCCGCAGGCGCGGCGCGACTTCTGGGACGAAATCCATCGCCTGGCCGCCAATGGCATCACGGTGCTGGTCAGCACCCATTACATGGACGAAGCGGAACGTTGCCACGCCGTCATATTCATGGCCTATGGCAAGATTTTCGTGCAGGGCACGGCGGCAGAAGTCGTCAAAAAGACCGGACTGTCGATGTGGATCGTGCACGGGCCCGACCTGATGGGCCTGATGAAGCGGCTGGAAAAGGATGCCTCCAACTGCTCGGTCGCGCCCTTCGGCGACAGCCTGCATGTCAGCTGCACCGACAAGGCCGAGATCGAAAAGGCGACGCGAGGCATGCGCCAGGATTACCAGTGGACGGAAGCCGAGCCCAGCCTCGAGGACGTTTTCATCCACTACACCCGCACCGCGAAGGATAACTTCGCATGAACGACGGTTTTTCCTTCCGGCGCATGCGCGCGGTGCTGGTCAAGGAGTTCATCCAGCTCAGGCGCGACAAGACGACTTTCGGGATGATCCTGTTCATCCCCTTTATGCAGCTATTGTTGTTTGGTTATGCCATCAACACCGATCCGAAACACTTGCCCGCCGCGGTGCTGGCGCGCGACGATTCGCCCTTCGCGCGGAGCTTCGTGGCGGGACTGGAAAATTCAGAATATTTCTCCATCGACCGCGGCGTCACGTCGGAGGAGGAGGCGCTGCTGCTGCTGCGCCGGGGCACCATGCAGTTCATCGTGACGATACCGGAGAATTTCGGCCGCGATCTCGTGCGCGGAACCCGTCCCCAGGTGCTGATCGAGGCCGATGCGACCGACCCGATCGCGACTGCAGGCGCTATCGCCGCGGTGAGCGGCATCGTCGACACGGCCATCGGCCATGACCTCACCGGGCCACTCGCGCATCTCAAGGCGGTGCCGGAACCCGTCAATGTCGTCGTCCACGCCGCCTACAACCCCGAAGGCCTGTCGCGCTATAACGTCGTGCCGGGCCTGATGGGTGTCGTGCTGACGATGACGGGCATCATGATGACGGCGCTTGCGATTACGCGCGAGCGCGAGCGCGGAACAATGGAGAACCTGCTGGCCATGCCCGCCAAGCCGATCGAGGTCATGGCGGGGAAGATTGCGCCTTACGTGATGATCGGCTACCTGCAGGCCGCCATCATCGTGACGGTCGCGAAACTATTGTTCGGCGTGCCGATATTGGGCAGTCTCGTACTGCTGTCCGCCGTGCTGATCGTGTTCATTTCCTGCAACCTCGCGCTCGGCTTCACCCTGTCGGCCAATGCCGCCAACCAGATGCAGGCGATGCAAATGTCGATGATGATGACGCTGCCGTCGATTTTGCTGTCCGGCTACATCTTCCCGTTCCGCGGTATGCCGATCTGGGCCCAGGCTATCGGCAGCCTGCTGCCCGTCACTTATTTCATGCGCATCGTGCGCGGCATTCTGCTGAAAGGAAACGGGCTGCTTGAAATCTGGCCGAATCTGTGGCCCCTGTTCCTGTTCATGGTCGTCGTCACCGTCTTCGCAATGAAGCGGTATAAGCGGACGCTGGATTGATCAAAGCCTCCTCCCCCTTGGGAGAGGAGAAGAAGGATTACTCTGCGCTTTCCGGCGCGGCAGGCGGTACAGGCGCCGCGGGAGGCGTCTCATCGCCGTGATGATGATGCAGTGCGGGACCGGTGACGGAGTGCAGCTTGCCGCCGGCAATCAGGCGCAGCAGCACGTAGAAGACCGGCGTCAGGAACAGGCCGAAGAAGGTCACGCCCAGCATCCCTGAGAACACGGCGACACCCATGGCATGGCGCATCTCGGCGCCCGCGCCGTGGGACAGGACGAGCGGCACGACGCCCATGATGAAGGCGAAGGAGGTCATCAGGATGGGACGCAGCCTCATGCGCGCCGCCTCGATGGCGGCTTCGACTGGCGTCTTGCCCTCGATCTCAAGCTCGCGGGCGAATTCGACGATCAGGATCGCGTTCTTGCAGGCAAGGCCAACGAGCACCATGAAGCCGATCTGGGTGAAGATGTTGTTGTCGCTGTTCGGGTTCCAGAGGCTCGTGACCCATATGCCGGTGATGGCGCAGAGCAGGCACATCGGCACGATCAGGATGACGGCCAGCGGCAGCGTCAGGCTTTCATACTGCGCCGCGAGGACAAGGAACACGAGCAGCACGCACAAAGGGAACACCAGAAGCGCGGTGTTACCCGCCAGTATCTGCTGATAGGTCAGGTCCGTCCATTCGAAGCCCATCCCTTTGGGCAGGGTTTCTTTGAGGATTTTCTCCAGCGCCGCCTGCGCCTCGCCAGTCGAATGGCCCGGCGCGGGGCCGCTGTTGATATCGGCCGAGCGGAAGTTGTTATAGCGCATCGCGCGCTCGGGGCCGTAGCTCTGGGTAACCGTCAGCATGCTGCCGAGCGGCACCATGTCACCCGCATTATTGCGCACCTTCAGGGTGGTGATGTCTTCGGCCTTGGAGCGGAATTTTCCGTCGGCCTGCGCGATGACTTCGTACACATGGCCGAATTTGTTGAAGTCGTTGACGTAGAGCGAGCCCAGGTAGATCTGCATCGTATCGAAAATGCTGGCGATCGGCACGCCCAGCTGGAGGGCGCGCGTGCGGTCGACATCGACATGGATCTGCGGCACATTGATCTGGTAGCCGCTGAAGCTCTGGAATGCGTTCAGGCTGGGTGTCTGGTAGATACGTCCGAGAACTTGCTGCACGACGTTGTAAAGGGCGTTATTGCCAAGATCCGCATGGTCCTCGATCTGCACCTTGAAGCCGCCGGTAGTGCCGAGGCCGATGACCGGCGGCGGCGGAAAGACGGCCACGAAGGCGTCATGGATGCTGGCGAACTGCTTCATCATGTTGCCGGTGATGGCGCCCGCCGACAGTGAAGCGGAATTGCGCTCCTCAAAGGGCTTGAGCGTCACGAAGACGATGCCCGCGTTCGACGACACGGTGAAGCCGTTGATCGACAAGCCGGGCAGCGCCACCGCATGCGCCACGCCCGGCGTGTGCATGACAATGTCGGACATGCGGTGCATGACGTCTTCGGTGCGGTCCAGCGTCGCGCCGTCGGGCAGCTGAGCGAAAGCGATCAGGTACTGCTTGTCCAGCTGAGGTATATAGCCGGTAGGAACGCTGTAGAAGGCAAAGCCGGTGACGCCGATCAGGAGAAGGTAGACGGCCATGGCGGCCGACTTGACGCGAAGGACACGGCGCACGCCGCCGGAGTAGTTGTCGCCGGACCTCTTGAAGCCGCGGTTGAACCAGCCGAAGAAGCCGCCGAAAACATTGTCCATGAAACGCGTCAGCGCGTCAGGCGGCTCATTGTGGCCTTTCAGCAGCAGCGCCGCCATGGCGGGCGAGAGGGTCAGCGAGTTGAAGGCCGAAATGATTGTCGAGCAGGCGATGGTCAGCGCGAACTGGCGGTAGAATTGCCCGGTGAGGCCGCTGATGAAGGCGATCGGCACGAACACGGTGATGAGCGTCAGCGCAATCGCGATGATGGGGCCGGAAACCTCGCGCATCGCCTGGTAGGTCGCCTCGCGCGGGCTGCGTCCTTCTTCAATGTTGCGCTCGGCGTTTTCGACGACGACGATCGCATCGTCCACCACAATGCCGATGGACAAGACCAGGCCGAACAGCGAGAGCGAGTTGATCGAGAAGCCCAGCAGGTACATCAGCGCGAAAGTGCCAATGATGGACACAGGGACCGCGAGCAGCGGAATGATCGAGGCGCGCCAGGTCTGCAGGAACAGAATAACGACGAGGACGACGAGCGCGACCGCCTCGAGCAGCGTATGCACGACGGCGCGGATCGACTCGCGCACGAAGGTGGTTGGATCATAGACGATGCTGTAATCGATGCCCTCGGGGAAATCGGCCTTGATCTTCTCCATCTCCTCGCGCACCGCGTTCGAGACCGCGATGGTGTTGGAGCCGGGCGCCTGGAACACGCCAATGCCGATGGCGGGCTGGTTGTCGAGCAGCGAGCGCAGGGAATACAGCGTCGAGCCCAGTTCGATCCGGGCGACGTCCTTGAGGCGCGTGACCGCGCCGTCGGCGCCGGTTTTGAGGATGATATTGCCGAATTCATCCTCGCTGGTCAGGCGGCCCTGTGTGCTGACGTTGAGCTGGAGCGGTGTGCCGGCGGGTGCGGGCGGCGCGCCGATGACGCCGGCCGCGACCTGCAGGTTCTGGCCGCGGATGGCATTGACGACGTCATCCGCGCTCATCCCGCGCGAGGCGATCTTGTCGGGGTCGAGCCAGATGCGCATCGCATAATCCGAGGCACCGAAGACGCGCACGTTGCCGACGCCGGGCAGGCGCTGCAACCGGTTCTGGATGTTGAGCAGCGCATAGTTGCCAAGATAAAGCATATCGTAGCGGTTGTTGGGCGAGCGCAGGTGCACGACCATCGTGATATCGGTCGAGGCTTTCACCGTCGTCACGCCGAACTGACGCACGATGTCGGGCAGGCGCGGCAGGGCCTGGTTGACGCGGGCCTGCACGTCCTGCAGGGCCTTGTCGATATCGGTGCCGATTTTAAAGGTAACGGTAAGGGAGACCGAACCGTCGGAGGTCGCCTGCGAGAACATGTACAACATGTTCTCCGCGCCGTTGACCTGCTGCTCGAGCGGCTCGGACACGGTTTCGGCGATCACCTGCGGGTTCGCGCCGGGATAGCTGGCGGAAACGACGACGGAGGGCGGCACGACCTCAGGATATTCCGCGACGGGCAGCTGGAACATCGACACCGCGCCCGCGATGAAGATCAGGATCGACAGGACGGAGGCAAGGATCGGCCGGTCGATGAAAAACCGCGATATATTCATTTCTTGCCTTCCTTGGCGGCGCCGTCTTTCGCCCCGCCCTCGGCGGCCGGCGCCTGACCGGCCGGCGGCGCGGAGGGCGCGTCCATCGCGACCATGTTGGGCTGGACCGGCATGCCCGGACGCATCGTGGGCAATAGGCCGCTGATGATGACCTTGTCGCCGGGATTGAGCCCTTCCTCGACGACGCGCAGGCCTTCCGCGGGCGGTCCCAGCTTCACCTGGCGGTATTCGGTCTTGTTGTCGGCGCCCACGACGAGAACGAATTTCTTGTCCTGATCGGTGCCGATGGCGCGGTCATTGACCAGCATCACGTCCGATTTTCCCGCGTCGGCGATGCGGATGCGCGCGAAGAGGCCCGGCACCAGCGTATCCTGCGGGTTTTCGCACTCCGCGCGCACGCGGATGGTGCCGCTCGACGGATCAAGCCGGTTGTCGAAGGATTCGATGCGGCAGGTATGCGGCGTGCCCTTTTCGGTCGCGAGGCCCAGCTCCACCGGCACTTTCGCGCGCTCTTCCGCGCTCGCTGCTGCATAGCGCAGGTAGGTCGCCTCGTCCATGTCGAAATCGGCGTAGATCGGATCGATGGATTCAATAGTCGTCAGGATCGGCGCGCCGGCGCCCGCCTGCACGACGTTACCCGCGGTCACTTCCGCGCGGCTAGCGCGGCCCGCGATGGGCGCTTTTACTTGCGTGTAATCGAGGTTGAGGTTCGCGGCCTCGAGCGCGGCGTCGGCGCTTTTCACGGCGGCGTCCGCCACATTCAGGTTGTTCTGGCGCGTGTCGAAATCGCTCTGCGAAATCGCTTTCGACGCGAAGAGCTTCTGCGCACGGTCGAACTCGACGCGGGCGAGCGCGAGCTGCGCCTGCGCGGAGCCGAGCTGCCCGCGCAGCCGGTCGGCCTCGGCCTTGTAGGGCGCGGGGTCGATCACGAACAGCAATTCATCCTTCGTCACCATCGCGCCGTCCTTGAAGTTCACGGACAGGATCGGCCCCGAGACGCGCGGGCGGATCTGCGCCTGGTCGACCGCGGAAAGCCGCCCTTCAAAACTGTTCCACAGCTGGACCTTGTGCTGCGCCACTTCGGCGACGTCGACGGATGCGGGGCCGCCCATGCCCATCATGCCGCCCTGCTGCGCGCCGTGGATCTGCTTGAATTTCGCGTAACCGAAATAGCCCAGGGCGCAGATAAGGACGATCACAATCGCTGTTTTGAAACCTGACATGACACTCTTCCTCTATGTGGGCGGGCCGTTCAGAACGAAGGCCGCTGGGAACGGCGTAAGGCTATATAATACCCTGCCATTATTTTGTAAGGCAGGCGTTCAACTTTTGAAGGATTTAAAGCAAAAACTGTGCCCGGGTGTTCCACCGGACACAGTTCTTTGAAGGTGCTTTGGTTACCTGAAGGTTACTTGTTCAGGGTGCCGTAATCATTATGGCTAGCGGGCGTGGTCTCATTCTCGCCACGTTCCTCCTCATGACGGAATTTGCCGTGGTGCATCTCACCTTCCATGCATTTCGCCATGCCGCGGCGCTCGTCCGCCGTCAGCTTCTCGGCCATGGAGGCCATCATTTCACCACCCCGCTTTTCCATTTTCATATGGAGCGCGGCCATCTCATTGTTGGCGGAAATAAAGGCTTTCCGGTCGAACTTGTCAGCCGTGCCGATCGTCATCAGTTTCTCATGCAGCTGATGCATGCGTTCGAACGACGATTTGTCCTGCTCCATATTCCGGTGCATTTCGTCCTTCATCATCTTCTGCTTTTCGGCGGGTAACGTCTGCATACAGGCGCCGGTGCCCATCATGTGATGGTGCATCATGCCGCCGTCCATGTCATGGGCTTGGGCTGTGATGGCAAAGGACATCGCGCCGGCGACAGACATTGCCATAAGAAAACAATAGGGTTTCATGGGACTCCTCCTTGATTTGCTGGCTTACCGCGGCAGACTATACCGGGTTCCGGTTAAGCAATCCTTAGCGTAGAAATTAAGAAGGTGACAGGCCGCCAGTGCCGGATCGAATCTGCTTCAGGAAGGACATCGGCCAAGTGGATCTCTTTCGGCTTCCATCTATAACGGGCTGAAATCACGTGATAAATTTGAAAATATTTGGCGCATTATGGCGCTTATGGTAACATCTGTGAACTAAAAAAACCAAAGCGGCAATGGAGACCCAGATGTCCAAGTTTTTCACCCCCAGCCAGTCCACCGACGCAGGTAATGACAACGGCCCTTCGACGATCGAAGAATCCGCAACGGAAGTCTCGACCGCAATGGCTGTCGGCGTCGAAACCACGCTGGCAAAATGGATGTCTCCCACGATCAACGCCTCGAGAATGGTGACGCCCGAGCTCATCATCGCGGCGAACGTCGACGCGCAGGCCAAGGAAGAGCGCTTCGAAGCGCTCGCCATGCTTCGCGACGCCCGCAACCTCGAAGCGCTCGCCGATGACGACCGCCGCCTGGCGAACTACGCGAAGCCCTCGCTCTAACCGACAGCTGTCATAATTCCGTTGACCGCAGGCATTGGAAAATGCTCTGATACCTGCATGACGCACGGTATTTCTATTTCATTTCCTATCCGCGCCTGGTGGTGGGCCTAAGCGCCCATATATCTGTTTTTCACAACATACCGATGTTAAGCTGTTTTTCCGCCCTTTCCTCAAAGGCTGCGCCATGAAGATTACGCACCACGATACCGCCCTGCCCTATGACGCGGGCATCGATTTCCTGCTCGAGCGCCTGAATGTCGGCAAAGGCATGTATATGGCTTCCGACACCGATTATCCCGGGCGCTACTCGCGCTGGGACATCGGCTTCGACGCGCCGCCGGTCGAGGCGCTGGGCTTCGAAGGCCGCACGGAATTCCGGGCGCTGAACGCGCGGGGTGAAAAAATCCTCGCTATCGCGGCGGAGCTGTTCAAATCAAAACCGGATGCGTCCTTTACGGTGGAGAGTGCGGACGCGCAGACGCTGCGCTGCAAAATCAATCCCCCCGCCCGCAGCTTTTCGGAAGAGGAACGTTCGCGCCAGCCCTCGCCTCTGTCGCCGTTGCGCCAGCTCATGAAACTGTCGGCTGCGGGCGACAGTTTTGCCGGCTTTTATGGCGCTTTTAAATACGATCTGCTGTTCTGCTTTAATCCGATTCCGCTCGAGCACAAGCGCGCGGGCGGACTGTTCCATCTTTACCTGCCGGATACGCTTTACCTGCTCGACCGCCGGAAGGAAACGGTCTTCCGCCGCGACTATGAATTTTCCTTCGGCAAGCTGACGACCGAAGGCGTGAAGCGCCCCGACCCCGTTTCCGCGCCGTCGACGATGCCGCCCGCGAAGGCGGAGATTTCCAGCAACCTCAGCGACGAAGAATATGCGGAGATGGTATCGCGCGCGGGCGAGCATATCCGCAAGGGCGATGTGTTCGAGGTGGTGTTAAGCCGCAAGTTCCATGCGCCGTTCAAGGGATCGCCCGCGCAGCTGTTCCGCAATATCCGCCGCATCAACCCGTCGCCTTACGAATTCCTGGTACAAATGGGCGAGGAGCAGCTCGTCGGCGCCTCGCCCGAGATGTTCGTACGCGTCGAGGGCCAGCGCGTCGAATCCTGCCCCATTTCCGGCACGGCGCGGCGCAGCCGCACGCCGGGACAGGCCGCCGTCATTGAGGACGCGAAGATTTTGCAGGAGCTGCTGAATTCCAAAAAGGATGAAGCGGAACTCACGATGTGCACCGACGTCGACCGCAACGACAAGGCGCGCATCTGCGTGCCGGGGTCGGTGAAACTGCTGGCCCGGCGGCAGATCGAGGCCTATGTCGGCCTGTTCCACACCGTCGACCATGTCGAGGGCAAGCTGCGCGACGGCTTTGATGGCGTCGACGCCTTCCTGTCGCACATGTGGGCGGTGACGCTGACCGGCGCGCCCAAGACCGAAGCCGCCAAGATCATCGAAAACTTCGAGCCCGCGCCGCGCGAGTTTTACGGGGCCGCCGTGGGCGCGCTGCATTTCAACGGCGATGTAAACACCGGTATCACCATCCGCACGCTGCACCTGAAAGATGGCATGGCCACTTACCAGGCGGGCGCCAGCATCGTCTACGATTCAAAACCCGAAGAAGAAGCGGCGGAAACGCATACCAAGGCGACCTCGTTCAAGCGCATCTTGTCGGGCGATATCCGCATCGACGCCGACCGTCCTGTTGTTCGCAGCGGCGAGAAGAAAACGGTGATCCTCATCGACAATGAGGATTCCTTCGTCCATACGCTGGCCGACTATATCCGCCAGACGGGCGCGACCGCCGTCACTTACCGCCATGGCACCAGCATGGAAACGCTGTTGTCCCACCAGCCCCATCTAATCGTGCATTCGCCGGGCCCCGGCATGCCCGAGCAGTTCGATGTGCCCGGCATGGTGAAGCGTTGCGCCGAGGCGAAAATTCCGCAGTTCGGAGTCTGCCTTGGGCTGCAGGGCACGTTCGAGGCCTTCGGCGGCACGCTCGGATATCTGCAAAACCCGCACCACGGCAAGGTCTGGACGATCAAGCATACCGGCCATGCGCTGTTCGAAGATGTGCCCAACCCCTGCACCGTGGGCGCTTACCATTCAATCCACGGACTCGCGAAGACGCTGCCGAAGGAACTCGAGATCATCGCCACCAACGACAATGGTGTGGTCATGGCGCTCTGCCATAAGATTCTCCCCATCTGGGCGGTGCAGTTCCATCCTGAGTCCGTCCTGTCGATGCAGGGCTATGTCGGCAACCGCATGATCGAGAACGTCATGAAACACCTGGCGGCCAAAGCATGAAACACAAGCTCAGCCACGGCGACGAAGTCGACAAGCACTGGTCGGAATTGATGAGCAAACTCTGCGATGAGGCATTCCCCGCGGATGCCAAGGCGAAGATGCTGCAGAACGTGAAGGACGAAGAGATCACCGGCGAAATGCTGGCCGCCTGCGCCAAGGCGATGATGCACCGGGCCTTGCCGCTCGACCTCAAAGGCATCGACGTCTGCGGCACGGGCGGCGACAAGACAAAAAACAACGTCAAAACCTTCAACATTTCGACCGCCGTCGCTTTCGTCGTGGCGGCGGGCGGGGTGTCAGTTATCAAGCATGGCAACCGCGCTGTTTCCGGCGTCAGCGGCTCGAGCGATGTTCTGGCCGCCCTTAAAATCCCCGTCGCGACGAATGCGGCGATGGCGAAGATGCAGCACCAGAAGCATAACCTCTGCTTCGTGTCAGCCCCCGCCTTCCACCCGGCCCTGGCCAGCCTAGCGCCGGTGCGCCGCGCATTGGGCCGGCCCACCTTCCTGAACCTGCTGGGCCCCCTGTGCAACCCGGCGCGCACGCCGCGCCAGGTGATGGGCGTTTATGGCTTCCAGGATGCCGTGGCGGACGCGGGCAAGCGTCTCGGCCGCCAGGACATGATGGTGGTGCACGCCGAAGACGGGCTCGACGAAATTTCTTTGAGCGACCTCACGCGCATCCTGCATTTGAAAGACGGCAAGACGGAAGAAATCGTGCTCTGCCCCGAGGACGCGGGCCTCGTGACCGTGGCCCTCGAGAAGCTCCAGGGCGGATCGGCGGAACAGAACGCCGCTATTATCCATGCCGTCTTTTCAGGCACCGAAGTGCCTGCCGGCGATATTGTCAGCCTGAACGCCGCCGCCGCTTTCATCACGGCCGGCAAGGATGCAGACTTCAAGGCCGGTGTCGCGCGCGCGCGGCAGATTATCGCCGACGGCCTCGCGCTGAAGAAGCTGAAGGACATGAAATCCGGATGAGTTCGTTCCTGAAGAAAATATACGCGATGACGCAGGAACGCGTGGCCGAGGCAAAACGGAACCAGCCGGCCTCCGCGCTCGAGAATGCGCCGCTGTTCGGCCGCAAGCCGCATAATGTGAAGGCTGCATTCGCCGCCGACGATTACAATATCATCGCGGAAATCAAGTTCGCGAGCCCGTCAGAAGGCGATATCCATGCCGCCGTAAATCCCGTCCCAATCGCGGACGGATATCTGCGCTCGGGCGCGCGGATGCTGTCGATCCTGACTGAGCCTTCCTATTTCAAGGGCGATCTCGCCTATCTCGAAGCGGTGCGGAAAAAACATCCGGAGGCGCTGCTGCTGCGCAAGGATTTTATGGTCGACCCCTATCAGCTATTGGAAGCAAAGGCCCATGGCGCCGACGCGATCCTGCTGATCGTCGCCATGACAGACGATGTGCTGACGCGCGACCTGCTCCAGGCGGCAACCTCACTGGGTCTCGCGCCGCTGGTCGAAGTGCACAGCGAAGAGGAACTGGATAGCGCACTGCAAATGAAGGCCGATTTCATCGGCGTCAACAACCGCAACCTCAAGACTCTCAGGACCGATCTCAATATCGGGCGCAGCCTGGCGGCGCGCAAGCCAAAGGGATCGGTCTTTATCTGCGAGAGCGGCCTGTCGACCGCCGACGACCTGCGCGCCATGCGCACCCTGGGATACGACGGCTTTTTGATGGGCACCCATTTCATGCGGCGCGACGACCCCGGCGCGGCGCTTAAAGAGCTGAGAGGCCAGCTATGCGCGTGAAGATTTGCGGCCTGACGCGTGCGGAAGACGCGCAGCGCGCACAGGAACTAGGCGCCTGGGCGCTGGGTTTCATCTTTTATCCGAAATCGAAACGCTATATCGCGCCGGAAGCGGCGGCAGGCATTATCGCAGGGCTAAAGACGCAGGCGGTCGGCGTCTTCGTGAACCAGATGTTCGCGGCGCCTTCCATCGCGCAGCAGGCGGGGCTGAAAGGCATCCAGCTTCACGGCGATGAAACGCCGGAGGACTGCGAGCGCCTGCGCGAGGATTTTGACGGCATCATCATCAAGGCCTTCCGCCCGCTGTCGGAGAACGACCTGAACGCGATCGGCGATTACCGGAACATCGTGGATTACGCCCTTCTCGATTCCGGCGCGCGCGGGCAGTACGGCGGGACGGGCGAGACCTTCGACTGGGGGCTTGCAAAGAAGGCAGCGCGCTTCGGCCTGCCGCTCATCCTGGCGGGCGGCATTAGCGCCGAAAACATCAGGACAGCGGAAGCCGAAGTCAATCCTTTCGCGGCCGACCTGTCGAGCGGCGTGGAATCGGAACCCGGCATCAAGGACAAGGCGAAACTCGACGCGCTGTTCGGCGCACTGGGGAGGAGTTAAACATGAAAAGCAAGACCAACGCAAAAACCTGGCCCGACGCGAAGGGTTATTTCGGCGATTACGGCGGGCGCTACGTGCCCGACACGCTGATGGCGCCGCTGATCGAGCTGGAAAAGGCCTTCGAAGAGCTCAGCGGCAAAGAAGCCTTCTGGGAGGAATTCGCGACGGTCCTGAAGACTTTCGTCGGCCGCGAAACGCCGTTGCAATACGCGCGGCGCCTCAGCGAGCATCTGAAGGGCGCGAAGATTTACCTCAAGCGCGAGGACCTCGCCCATACCGGCGCGCACAAGATCAATAATGCCATCGGCCAGATCCTGGTGGCGAAGCACATGGGCAAGACGCGCATCATCGCCGAAACCGGCGCGGGCCAGCATGGCGTCGCAACCGCGACCGCCGCGGCGCAATACGGACTGAAATGCGTGGTGTACATGGGCGCCGACGACATGGCGCGGCAGGAAATGAACGTCTTTCGCATGCGCCTGCTCGGCGCGGAAGTCGTGGCGGTCAACAGCGGTTCGCGCACGCTCAAAGACGCGGTCAGCGAGGCGATGCGCGACTGGGTCGCCAATATCGCAGATACGCATTACCTGCTGGGCTCGGCGCTCGGCCCCCACCCCTACCCGCGCATGGTGCGCGATTTCCAGTCGGTCATCGGCATCGAGGCGCGCGAGCAAATACTGGCCGCAGAAAAGCGGCTGCCCGACAGCATCATTGCCTGCGTCGGCGGCGGCAGCAACGCCATCGGCATCTTCTCGGCCTTCGTCGGCGACGAGAAGACCGTCCTCATCGGCGTCGAGGCAGGCGGTACGGCGATCAAGCCCGGCCAGCACGCGGCGCGCTTTTCGGGCGGCACGCCCGGCATCTTCCAGGGCATGAAAACCTATTTCCTCCAGAACGCCGATGGGCAAGCCGAGAATACGCACAGTATTTCGGCAGGGCTCGATTACACAGCGGTGGGGCCTGAACACTCGCTGCTGCATGACATCAAGCGCGCAAAATATATGTCGGTCAGCGACGATGAGGCCGCGGCGGCCTTCCATCTGCTGGCGCGGACGGAGGGCATCATTCCCGCGCTCGAAAGCTCCCACGCCATTGCCATGGCCTGCAAGATCGCGCCCAAGGCGGGATCGACCCACCTGATGATCATCAACCTGTCGGGACGCGGCGACAAGGACATCGGCATTATCCAAAAATACGATGGAGGCAAAAAATGAACCTCCGCCAGGCATTACAGCGGGCGCGCGAAGAAAAACGCTCCGCCTTTATCCCCTTCGTCATCGCGGGCGATCCGAACATGGCGACCTCGGAAGAAATCATCGCCAGACTGGAACGCGCGGGCGCAGACCTGCTGGAACTGGGCGTCCCTTTCTCCGACCCGGTCGCCGACGGCGTCACCGTTCAGCGCGCGGCGGAACGGTCGCTCTCCGCAGGCACGACGCTCAAGGGCGTTCTTGATCTCGTCAAACGCCTGCGCGCGCGCAGCGTGACGATGCCCATCTGCCTCTTCTCTTACGTGAATCCCGTCTTCAAGATGGGATACGAAAACTTCATCAAGGCGGCGAAGGCGGCGGGCGCGAACGGCGCGCTGCTGGTCGATCTGCCGCCGGAAGCGGCGGAAACCTATTGCAGCCTCGCGCGCAAGAACGATTTCGAGACGGTGTTCCTGACCTCGCCCACCACGTCGGAGCAGCGCCTGCGCCTGATCGATGCCTGCTCGACCGGCTTCGTCTATTACGTGTCACGCGAGGGCGTCACGGGCGCGCAGGAAACGCTGCCGCAGCAGCTCTCCGACAAGCTCGCCGCCCTGCGCCAGAACCTGTCGAACCCGCTGGCCGTCGGCTTCGGCATTTCCACGCCGGAACATGTGAAGCAGCTAAGCGGCCGCGTCGACGGCATTGTGGTGGGCAGCGCGCTCGTCAAGCTGATCGAGGAAAACCCGGCCAATGCGCCCAATGCGATCGCCGAAAAAGTCAGGGTGCTGAAGGGCTGACGCTGGGGCTCGGCGGTTTTGGCATCGCTGCAGGCGGCATATAGGCGCCATCGCGCATGGCGATGACTTCCTCCTGCGTCGGCAGCAGGCTCGGGTCGGTGCCGGGCGGCACGACCATCGAGGCTGCCGGATTGCATTCCAGAATTTTATGCGCCACGCGCTGGATGTCGGCGACCGTCAGCTTGCGGACGGCCTCGCACATTTCCTCCGGCGTCACGATGCGCCCGAAGGCCTGCACGCCGGCCGCGATGGTGGTACAGATGGCGTGGTTCGTCTCGAGCCCGGTGCGGATTTCCGCTTCCATCACGGCCTTGACCTTGTCGAGATCGGCTTCCGTCACGTTATCGGCCACGCCGCGCAACAGCTTGTACATTTCGTTGATGAAGGGCTTCACGTTCTCGGGCGCGACGATGCCGTCCATCAGAAAGCTGCCGCCATTGCGGTAGGTCATCATTCCCGCTTCCGCGTGGGGCGACAGGGCCAGCCGGTCGACGATCTCGCGGTGCATAACCGAAGAATCACCGTCGCTTAAGAGGGTGCAGAGCGCTTGGTATGCGGGAAGATCGGGGTCCGTCGCCGAAACACCTTCGGCCGCGACCGCCACATTGCAGACGGTGGCGGTCGGCGCCTCGGAAGAAACCGTGCCGCCGCGCCACACGGGCACGGGCAGGTCGGGCACCTTGCCCGGCTTGAGATCGCCGTATTTTTTCTTCACGAGCGCCACGAAATCCTCATGCCTGATGGGACCGGCGGCGCAGAAGACGACGTTGTTCGGCGTGTAGAAGTCGTCGCGGTAATCGCGCAGCTCCTTCGCGGTGATCTTTTCCAGCCCTTCCTGGGTGCCGATGGTAGTGCGGCCATGCGGCTGGTCGGGATAAGCGGCGGCATCGAGCTGGTAGATCAGGCGGCGCACGACATCGTCCTTTCCCATGCGCATCTCCTCGAACACCGCATTGCGCTCGCCCGCGCGTTTCATCATTTTTCCGGTCACATGCCGTACGGCGCGACCGACCGCCGAGGCGAAACGGCCCAAGAGGCCCTTCGGCTCTTCCTTGCCCGAATATTCTTTCTCGTCGATGTTCGCGAAAAAGATCATTTGGCCGCAAATATCGGTGATCTTCTCCAGCGCCGAAGCCGCCAGGCTGAAGAAGTAGTAAAACGTCTTATCCTTCGTCGTCTCGGCGTTCAGCTGGCCGCCCAACTCCCCCTCGACGATCTTGCTGATCGTCCCGGGGGCGTAGCGTGGCGAGCCGCGGAACATCATGTGTTCGTTCATATGCGTCGCGCCGTTAAGATGCGGCGTTTCATTGTCCGAGCCGACGCCGACCCAGGCGCCGCAGGTCATGGGCCCCGGACGCTCGATGGTCACGATTTTCAGCCCGTTTTCCAGCACCGTCATCTTCGGGTTCAGTCCGGCCTTTGGCTGCGGCGCGGTGGCCGCGACCGCGAAGGCCGGCGCAAGCGACGGGGCGGACGCATGCGCCGGCGCTTCGACGCCGGAAACGGCGTCCTTCATCATTTGCGCGACTTCGTCGGGCGGCGGCAAGGTATCGAGCGGGCCGACGGCCGAAAGCGCATATTTTCCGCTTTTAAGCATATCGATGCAGACATTGCGGACGTCGTCGTTCGTCACAGCGCGCAGACGCGCCTCGAACTCGGCGCGGGAGACGAGGTGGCCGTTTTCCATGGTTTGGGCGGCGTTCAACGCGGCCGAATGTTCCGCCGTTTCCTGCGCGTCATCCATCGCGCGCAGGATGCGCTCGCGCGCCTGGTCCATTTGCTGCTGGCTGAATCCCTCGCGCGCCACCTTGCCTAGGATGTCGAAGGTGACTTTCGTGATATCGCCCGCTTTTCCCTTGCCCGAGCCCGAGACGATGAAGAACGTGCCGTCGCCGGGGATGCCGCGATATTGCGCGCCCGCCGTGTAAACAAGGCCGCGCTTTTCGCGGAATTCCTGGAAGATCGGCGTCGACATGCCGCCACCGACCATTTCCTCGAACAGCATCGCGGCGAAGCGATCCTCGCTTTTGCTACCGGGCGCGGGGAAGCCCATAAGAAGCATAAGCTGGTCGGTGTCGGCCGCCGTGCGGACGTCGCCGCCGGTGAATTGGGCCTGCGGCTTGGCCGCGGGATTGCCTTTGGGGATATCGCCGAAATATTTCTGCGCCAGTTCCTTGGCTTGGGCCGGGGCGATGTCGCCGGCGAAGGAAATCACGATGCCGGACGGATCTGACAGCAGCTCGTCGTGCTTTTTCCGGATCTGCGCGGGCGTAAAGGACGCGAGAAGTTCCTGCGTGCCGGACGTGTCACGGCCGATACCCTGTCCCGCATAGGCGTTTTCCATGAAGGCGTGCGAGGCCTGGGCGCCGGGATCCTGTTCCTGCGCGACGAGCATTTGCGCGATCTGGCATTTCGCCCGCTCGACTTCTTCCGGCGCGAATGCCGGATGGCGCAGCACGTCCGACATGACGGCGAAAGTGTTTTCGGCGTCCGCCGTCAGCGCCATGCTTTGAAAACTCGTAGTCAGGCGAGTCACATGGCCTTCTACCTCGCCGCCGCGGGATTCGACTTCGGAGGATATCTGTTCGCGGCTGCGCGTCGTGGTGCCGCCGAAACAGCTTTCCTGCATCAGGTTGGTGAGGCCCTGTTCTTCCGCGGCCTCCTGCGCCGAGCCGCGGTTGATGTGGACCTGCATGATGACGAAGCCGCTGTCTGGCCGCTCTTCGCAGAGGCAAGTGATCCCGTTGGGAAGGATATCGCGATCGACCATCTTTACCTTTTAATAACAAAGGGTTATGGCGGCACAAAGCTATATGTAAATGTACCGGAAAGCGACCCCTGCGTCAAACATTATCCATATGCCCCGCAGCTATACCCTATGCCATTGAAAGTTCTTTGTTATTCTATGTCAGTTATTGGGAGTCGTTCGCAGCTATGAAACCTGACAAGCCATTGGGCGAAAGATACAGGGTCGGCGACATGGATATTCGTCCCTGGGGATCGTATACCGTCACCGCCGTCGGCGTGAAGGAGACGGGCGAGGAAAGCTGCGTCAAGGAAATCCAGGTCAATCCCGGCCAGATCCTCTCGCTGCAGTCGCACGAGCACCGGCGCGAGCACTGGAAGGTCGTCTCGGGCATCCTCACCGTCGTGCTCGACGGCGAGCGCCGGACGCTCAAGGCGGGCGAGGATGTGCGCGTGCCGCAGGGCAGCATCCACTGCATGGCGAATTTGGGCAAGCAGCACGTCGTCGTGCAGGAAGTCCAGACCGGCCTGTGCCGCGAGGACGACATTACAAGATACCTCGACGCGTATGGCCGCGGCACCGCGACCTCGGACGATCCGCGCGTGAAAAACAGCGTCGCAATATACAAGGAACTCGTGGCGGAACTCGGAAAAAAGGCTAAGTAAAAAATGCGCATCGGCATCGACTTCGGCGGCACCAAGACGGAAATCATCTGCCTCGACGAGAACAACGGCAAGGAGATGTACCGCCAGCGCATTCCCACGCCGCGCGGTGATTATATCGTCACGGTCAAGACGCTGGTCGAGCTGGTGCAGAATGCCGAGCGCATCATGAAGAAGAAAGGCACCGTCGGCATCGGCATTCCGGGCGCTATCGTGCCGGAAACGGGTCTCGTCAAGAATTCCAATTCCACCTGGACGAACGGCCAGCCGCTGCAGAAGGATGTGGCCAAGGCACTGGGGCGCGAAGTGCGCATGGAAAACGACGCCAACTGCCTCGCCGTGTCGGAGGCGACCGACGGGGCGGGCGCAGGCAAGCATGTCGTCTTCGCCGTGATCATCGGCACCGGCTGCGGCGGGGGCGTGGCATTCGGGGGGCAGGCGCATCGCGGCATAAACTGCATTGCCGGCGAATGGGGGCACAATCCGCTGCCCTATCCGCGCGTGGCGTTGCGCGAGAATTCGGCGCACTTCGGCCATTTCGAAACCGCGCCGATGGTAACCGACAAACTGAAAGACCATTACTTCGGCGAGCTGGACACTTCCGAATACCCCGGCCCCTTGTGCTATTGCGGCAGGCGCGGCTGCCTGGAGACCTGGATTTCCGGCACCGGCTTCAAGAACGATTACAAGCGCGTGAATGGCGTGGAAATATCGACCCACGACATCATCGCGCAGGCGCAGGAGGGCGACAAGAAAGCCATCGCCGCGCTCGCCCGCTATACCGACCGTCTCGCCCGGGCGCTCGCCCAGGTTATCGATATCATGGATCCCGATGTGATCGTCCTCGGCGGCGGGATGAGCAATGTGAATTCGCTCTACAAGGACGTGCCGGCGGCTTGGGAGCAGTATGTATTTTCCGATAAGGTTAAGACACCGCTTGTCCCGGCGCGTCATGGCGATTCCTCGGGCGTGCGCGGCGCCGCATGGCTGTGGGGCCGCCACGGAGCATAGTAAATTCCGATACTTAACAGGCGCGTGAACTAATCACTTCGGGTGATGTTGGCTTACGGGAAGCTATATTCACAGGAGCCCGCGCCCATGCCCCGCAGCGTCACCGAAACAGCGCCGATCTGGCCTGAAAAACGCCTCGCCAATCCCATTCCCGCTTTGACCGTCGATGCAGTGACCGACATCTGCGTCATCGGCGGCGGCATCGCCGGCTTAACCGCCGCCTATCTGCTGGTGAAGGAAAACCGCAATGTCGTCGTTCTCGACGCCCAGGACGTACTGGCCGGCGAAACGAGCCGCAGCACGGCGCACCTGACGGGCATTCTCGACGACCGTTATTATGAGCTTGCCTTTCATTTTGGCGACGCTACGGCGCGGGCCATCGCCGAAAGCCATATGGCCGCAATCAACCGCATCGAGGCTATTATCCGCGAAGAAAAAATCGACTGCGGCTTCACGCGCTGCGACGGCTACCTCGCAGCCGCGATCCCTGAGCGCGCCGCAGACATCACGCGCGAAGCCGAAGCCGCACTGGCGGCGGGCTTCGCCGACCGCACCGTGTTCAGCACCGTACCGCTGGATGGTATCGCCCTGCAGGGCCCGGTCCTGAAATTCCCGCAGCAGGCGATGCTCGACCCCGTACGCTATGCGGCGGGGCTGGCGGATGCCATCATTGCGCGTGGTGGTCGCATCTTCCGCGATGCGCGCGTGACAGAAGTGAAAGACGGCATGCCGGTCGAAGTCCTGACAGAAAGCGGCCTTAAGGTTCATGCTTCCGCCGCCATTGTCGCGACCCATACGCCGGTCAACGACATGGTGACGATGCATACCAAGCAGGCCGCCTATCGCAGCTATGCCATTTCCTTCGCGCTGGAAAAAGACGCGTTGCCACCGATGTTGCTCTGGGACATGGAGAAGCCCTACCATTACGTGCGCACCGTGACAGTGGCAGGTTCAGATTACCTCATCGTCGGCGGCGAGGACCATAAAACCGGACAGGCCAACGACGCAGAAGAACGTTATACCCGTCTCGAAGCCTGGACGCGCCAACATTTCCCGATGGCGGGCGCCGTCGACAAACGCTGGTCGGGACAGATCCTCGAACCCGTCGACCGGCTTGCCTATATCGGGCGCAATCCCGGCGACAAGAACGTCTATATCGCCACCGGCTTTTCAGGAAACGGCATCACCTACGGGACCATCGCGGGCATCCTCATCCGCGATCTCATCGACCACCGCGACAATATGTGGGCGGATATCTATGACCCCGCGCGCAAGTCCCTCCTGGCCGCGAAGGAATATATCCGCGAAAATGCTAATGTGCTGGCCTGTATGGTCAGCGACTGGGTCTCGCGCGGCGAGATGGCGGATGCTGCCGACATCATGCCAGGCGAAGGGGCGATATTGCGCGAAGGCGTTTCGAAAACCGCCTGCTATCGGGACGAGCAGGGCGGACTGCACAAATGCTCGGCCGTCTGCACGCACCTTGGCTGTATCGTGCAATGGAATTCGGGCGAAAAGACCTGGGATTGCCCCTGCCACGGCTCGCGCTTCGACGCCGAAGGCAAAGTGCTCAATGGCCCGGCGACGAAAAACCTCGAGCCGCTGGGCGGCGATAACAGTGGCGTCGGCGCGCCGGTCACGGATATCCGCTTGGGCGGTCCCTTCCCGGCCGGCCCCATCATTACCGGCGGCGAACCGTCGCGTTGATTATTGATTCCAGCCCTGCTTGTGCAGGCGCGGATCGGCAACCTGGTCCTTGATGAAGGCGATTTCTTTCGCGGTCCAGATATGCGCCGCGGCCGGAGCCTTTTGCTGCGACGACATGATCGTGCCCTGCCCCGACTTCAGGTGGACGGCGCCGCCCCTGTTGCTGACATCGATCAGGCCGCGCTCGACATAGATCCAGCATTCGCCGTTATGCATGATGCGAAAGATTTTCGTGCCGCGGATGCCGATGCTGCCGAAGTCGAGGTGAAGGGCGACGTTCGGATCTTTCTGCTTGTCCATCAGCCCGCCGACGTAGGAAAAGGCCGTGTGCAGGATGCCCAGATCGGACTTGTCATGCGCCGGGTTCTTCGGGTCGTAGATATATTCGTTGATCGTGAGCTTGCCTTTTTCGGCGACGGTCAGGTCGGTCTTGTCGGCGAATTCGATGCTGACGCGCGATTTCTCCGCCGTTTCGATGACATCGCCCTGTTCGACTCCATCGTCCTTTTTGAGTGCGACCGGTGCGCCGTGCCGTGCGACGGTGGCGCTGCCGATGAGATCGGTGACATGCCCGACAGCCGCAAAGGCGGATGAGGCATATAGGACGCCAGCGATGGCAGCGGCGCAGAGCAGAAACTTGTTCATATCCAGTCTCCCAGGTAAAGATTTGTCAGAGAAGTCTAGGGACATTGACCGAACCGGGCAATAGACCCTGGATGTGGGCCTTTACATATCAGTAATCGATAACGATATTTTCATTTTCGAGAAAAACCTCGTCGCAGTTCTTTTCCGGCCCCCCGCGGTCAATGACGAGGAAATCGCAAACCCGGTCGAGCGCCAGGCTGTAGTGATGCCAGGTGCCCTTGCGGTAATTGACGCCCTGCTGCGGCCCGGCCAGGAAAGCGCGGAGCTTCTTTGAATCGAATTCCCCGGCTTCAGCCACCACGACCATGAACGGGTGATCGTTTAACGGGAAGAAAGCCTGGCTGGACAGGGGATGGCGCTCCATGACCTTGACGGGAATGGGCCGCGGCAGCGGTTTGGAGCGGAAGATGCTGACAAGCGGCGTACCGGCCTGTGCCGCGAGATCGAGCACCGCAAGATCATGAAAGCGCTGCGTATTGCCGTAGTTAATGTTGCGCAACTCCTTCGCGCTTGCGCATTCGAGCACATCGCCGTAAGGGGCGAAGGCGGCGGATGTCAGCGGTTCGGGGCGGAGCAGGCGGGTTTCCATGGCTTTTGCAGAATGAGGTTGCATGCGCGGGTTAATAGTTGCATAAATCGCAACGTAAACCAAGATAGCCCCGGAAAACCGCCATGCCAGCAAAAAAAGCCGCGAAAGCGAAAAAACGCCAGCCCGTCCCCGCGATCCTCCTCGCCTATTCGGATTCGGATTTCACCAATCCGCACGAGGCGATGCTCGCCACCGAGCCCAAGGACTGCCGCGGCGACTTCACCCACATGGGCGCGAAATACTGGGGCTATGAGACGCGCCGCCACAAGGCGACGACAGTCGACTCCCGCGACGCGGCCCTCGTCTACGACCACGATGCGCACAACTGGCTGCTGATAGGCCTGAAAAAACGCGCGAAGGTCGACACGGTCACGATCAGCACCAAGTGGTACACCGGCAACCAGGTGCGCGCGGCGTCCGTCTTCCTGTCCGACGAACTTTCGGGCAAGGCGAAGAAAGTGCTCGACCGCGTGACGCTGAAGCCGGATTCAGACCACGCCTTCAAGATCGCGCCCACCTTCGCGACCGAATGCTATGTCGAATGCTATTACGAGGGCGGCATTTCGCGCATCAACCTGTTCGGCGAAATCGCGAAAGACCAGCCCCCCCTGCGCCGCAACCTGCTGAAGGGCGCGAAGATCACCCACGTGTCGAACGAGCACTACGGCAAACCCGACCGCGCCGTGGTGGGCGAACGACAGCAGATGCATATGTTCGGCTGGGAATCCGCCCGCACCGGCTTTGGCGAGCGTGCGCTGTTCCACCTCGAGCGCCCGGCCATCATCGACGAGGTCGTCGTCGACACCTATCTGCACCGGCTGAACGCGCCGCTCACCAGCCACGTCTATGCGGTAAATGCGCGCGGCAAGAGCATCGACAACCTGATGAAATCCGCCCCGCGCTGGGGCCTCGTCTTCGACGGCAAGAAGGAAATTATTCCCGACGATTTTCAGGCCTATATGCTGGGCCAGAAATACCTGAAGGAAAAAGGCGTCAAGGACCGCACCAACTTCCAGATCCGCCTGCACCTGCCCAAGGGCAGCCCTTGGCAACCGGTGCTGCCCTTCGCTCCCTTGCGTCCGGACACCTATCACCGTTTCGGCGGCCTCGATAGTGGCGGGCCGGTCACGCATGTGCTTTACATGCATTACCCGCACGGCGGCATCCACGGGCTGAAAGTTTTCGGCACGGAAGCTTAAGGAAGCGCCATCAGCCGGAAATAGGCGATGCGGTCGATCTGGGCCAGCGCGGTATTGAATTCATCGTCCGGCGCATTGTTCATGCGGCGGCGGAATTCCTTCAGGATATCGAGACGGTTGAGTCCCTTGACCGCGATGATGAAGGGAAAGCCGAATTTCTTCTTATAGTCGGCGTTCAGCTGCTGGAATTCGGCATATTCTTCCGGCGTGCATTGGTTGAGCCCGGCGCCCTTCTGTTCCGACACCGAGGATTGGGTCAGTTTAGAGACCTCGGCCGGCGCGCAGGCGAGGTCGGGGTGCGCCTTGATGAGCGCGAGCTTTTTGTCCCGCGGCGCGTTCGCGACCGCCGCCTTCATGGCGGCGTGCAGGGCCGAAACCGTGGCGATCACCGCACGCGACGCATAGGCGCCTTCCGCGATCCAAGGCGAATGCTCGTAAATCCCCCCGTAGACGCGGAGGAATTCGCCGAGGCTCATGTCGGACGGCTTTTTGCCGAGCGGTTTATCATCCATTGTTTTTGCCCTGCTGGAAAGGATGATGCGCGATCCAGTGCCGGGCGATATCGATGCGGCGGCAGATCCACACCCTTTCATGATTCTTGATGTGCTGGATGAAACGTTCCAGCGCCGCGATGCGTCCGGGACGCCCGACAAGGCGGCAATGCAGCCCCACGGACATCATCTTGGGCGCATGCTCGCCTTCTTCATAAAGCACGTCGAACGCATCGCGCAGGTAAGCGAAATACTGGTCGCCCGAATTGAAGCCCTGGTTGGTCGCGAAGCGCATGTCGTTCGTATCGAGCGTATAGGGCACGACAAGCTGCTGGCGGCCGCCCTCGGAATACCAGAACGGCAGGTCGTCGCTGTAGTCGTCGGCGTCATAGACGAAGCCGCCCTCTTCCATCACCAGCTTGCGGGTATTGGGGCTGGTGCGGCCGGTGTACCAGCCAAGCGGGCGTTCGCCCGTGACGTTGCGGATGATCTCGATGGCCTTGCGCATATGCTCGCGCTCGACCTTCTCCGGCACGTCCTGGTAATTGATCCACCGGTAGCCATGGCTGCAGATCTCATGCCCATCGCGCAGGAACGCTTTGGCGATCTCGGGATATTTTTCAAGCGCGAGGGCGACCGCGAAGATCGTCACCGGAACCTTATACTTCTTGAACAGGCGCAGCAGCCGCCAGACGCCGGCGCGTGAGCCATATTCGTAGATCGATTCCATGCTGATATGGCGGCCCTCGATGCGCGGTGCGCCGATGATTTCGGAGAGGAAGACTTCCGATGCCGCGTCGCCATTGAGGACGCAATTTTCGCCGCCTTCCTCGTAATTCAGCACGAACTGCACCGCCACCCGCGCGCCGCCGGGCCAGTTCGCATGCGGCGGGTTTTCGCCGTAGCCGCGGTAGTTGCGCGGGTCGGCGGGCACCGCTTTCGCGCGCGGTTTTTTTGGTTTTGCTTTCGCTGCGGGCCTTTTCTTCGGTTTCGCCATTTCCCCTCCGCCTGGCCGTCATCCCCGCGAAAGCGGGGATCCCACGGTAATGACGTGCGGCGCCTGCCGCACGAGATTCCCGCTTTCGCGGGAATGACGTATTATCTTTTTTTGCGGTTTGAATATAAAGTAGGATTATAGGGCGAAAGAGATTTCTTTACATATCAAGGTTTATACATGAGCAAACTCACCACGCATGTTCTCGACACCACGCACGGCAGGCCCGGCAAGGGCATCAACCTGCGCCTGTTCCGCCTTGGGAACACGGACGAACTGGTCGCCAAAGCTACCACCAATGCCGACGGCCGCTGCGACGCGCCGATCCTGGAAGGCGACAAGATGAAGCCCGGGACCTACCGTCTCGAATTCGACGTGGCGGACTATTTCAAGGCCCAAGGGGTGAAACTGCCGGACGTGCCGTTCCTCGACACCGTGCTGATCCGCTTCGGCATCACCGACGACTCGGCGCATTACCATGTCCCGCTGCTGGTATCCCCCTATGGCTACAGCACCTATCGCGGGAGCTGATTGGCATGCAATACGCCGACGGGCAGGACATCATGCTGGGCGACAAGGTGAAGCTGGGATCCGACAACGGCGTCGTCGTCATATCGGTCGATACCGGCGAATTTTCCGACCAGTTCCCCGAAGTCGCCTGGGGCTACCTGCAGAGCGGCGTGCTGATCGCCTTCAAAAAATATGGGCTGATGCATCTCGAGGATGTTGACGAGGACCTGAAGCTCATCGCCCGCCACGGTTAGGGCTGTTTGCCGCTTTTCTCCAGCGCTTCCAGTCCCGCGCCCAGTTTCTTGCGGTCGTCGTCGGTCATGCCGGTTTCATTCCCCAAGGGCATCGTGTCGTTTTTGACTGCCTGTTCGATAATGCGCGGCGCGTTTTGTTTGATTTCATCCATCGTATCGAACATGACGCCCTTGGGCGCGATGGCGATGCCGGCGTGCACCGGCGTGTCGCTGTGGCAGGCGCTGCAATGGGTGCGCACGATCTGGCGCACCTCGGCGGCTGATACCGCCTGCGCCACTTCAACAGGTTTTTCGGGCGTAAAAAGACCGGAGGCCGCCAGCATGACGAAGATATAGCCCGCGATGCCGGCGGCGGCGTACCAGTAATTGGTGATGCCGCGGTCCTTCAGGTTAAAGAAATGGCGGAACGGCCAGGACGCGAGGCCGAGACCCGACAAAATGGCCCAGTTATACGATCCGCTGTAGAGCACCGGATAATGGTTGCTGAGCATGATCAGCAGCACTGGCAGCGTCATGTAATTGTTGTGCATGGAACGCTGCTTGGCGATCTTGCCGTATTTGGCGTCCGGCTTGTCGCCCGCCAGCAGGGCCTTCACGACCTTTTTCTGGTTCGGGATGATGATGGCGAAGACGTTCGCCGTCATGGCCGTGCCGATCATTGCGCCGACATGAATAAACGCGCCGCGACCCGTGAAGATCTGGCATAAGGCGTAGCAGGCCGCCACCAGCGCGCCCGCCCAGAGGACGCTGAAGACCTTGACGTTATCGCCGAGCGGCGATTTGCACAGCGTGTCGTAAAAAAACCAGCCGCCGATCAGGAACATGACGCCGGTCAGCGTCGCCTGCAGCGGGGTCAGTACCATCTTCGCCTTGTCGATCAGGTACAGGTCGGCATTGAAATAATAGACGAGGCAGAGCAGCAGGAAGCCGCTGATGAAGGTCAGGTAGGACTCCCATTTGAACCAATGCAACTCCTCCGGCATATGCGAAGGCGCCACCATGTATTTCTGCTTGTGATAAAAGCCGCCGCCGTGAACGGCCCAGACTTCGCCGCTCACCCCTTTGTCGCGGTCCGCCTTGGACTTGGCAGGACGTAAAGAGAGATCGAGCCAGACGAAATAAAAGGACGCTCCGATCCACATGATCGCGAGCATCACGTGGAACCACCGGAGCGCCAGCCCCAGCCACGAGAAGAAATCGACGTCCATTAAAGTTTCTAGCCTCTTTCGTACCCCAGAATCGTATCGTAAGCCCCGGTCGTCAGGAAGTCTTCAAGCATCGGCGCCATGACCAGCCGGTGGAACAGCTTGATCGCATCCTTCAGGTAAACGTCGTCGGCGCCGTCTTTCAGCTTGGCCGCTTCCTGCGTCAAAAATCCTTCCATCAGCGCGTCGTCGATCACGCGGCCGTCTTTCAGCTTCGCCTTGTGCTTGCGCCACTGCCACAGCTGAGTGCGCGAGATTTCGGCGGTCGCCGCGTCTTCCATCAGGTGATGGATCGGCACGCAGCCCAGACCCGACAGCCAGGCCTTCAGGTACAGGAGGCCCACGTTGATGTTCTTGCGCAGCCCCTCTTCGGTGATATCGCCCGGCGGGACCTTCAACAGGTCGGCCGCCGTCACCTTCACATCGTCGCGCATCTTGTCGAGCTGGTTGGCTTTGGGCATCGCCTTGTCGAAAATCTCTTTCGCGAGGGCGACAAGCGCCGGGTGCGCGACCCAGGTGCCGTCGTGGCCGTCTCTTGCCTCGCGCTCCTTGTCGGCGCGGACCTTGTCGAGCGCGACCTTGTTGGCGGCGTCGTCGTTCTTGATCGGGATCTGCGCCGCCATGCCGCCCATCGCATGCGCGCCGCGCCGATGGCAGGTTTTGATCAGAAGCTGGCTGTAGGAACGCAGGAAATGCGATTCCATCGTCACCTGCCCGCGGTCGGGCAGGATATATTCCTTGTGCTTCGAGAATTTCTTGATGAAGCTGAAGATATAATCCCAGCGCCCGCAGTTGAGGCCGACGATATGGTCCTTCAACGCATGGAGGATTTCATCCATCTGGAAGGCGGCGGTGATGGTTTCGATCAGCACCGTCACGCGCACCGTGCCGCGCGGCAGGCCCAGTGTGTCTTCGGCGTGGCAGATCACGTCGTTCCACAGCCGCGCCTCCTGGTAGCTTTCCATCTTCGGCAGGTAATAATAAGGCCCCGTGCCCCTGTCGCGCAGGACCTTGGCGTTGTGGAACAGGTACAGGCCGAAGTCGAAGAACGAGGCCGACATGTAATGGCCGCCGAGCGTCAGGTGCTTTTCCTCCATGTGCAGCCCGCGCGGGCGCACGAGGAGAACGGCGGTCTTGTCCTTCAGCTTGTATTGCTTGCCGCTGTCGGGATCGGTGAATTCGATGGCGCCGCAATTGGCGTCGTGGAGGTTGACCTGACCCGCGATCTGGTTGTGCCAAGTGGGCGTGTTCGAATCCTCGAAATCCGCCATGAAGCAGGAGGCGCCGGAATTGAGCGCGTTGATGATCATCTTGCGGTCGACAGGGCCGGTGATTTCGACCCGGCGATCCTGCAGGTCGGCGGGGGCGGGCCGCACTTTCCAGTCGGAGGATCGTATCTCCGCGCTTTCGGGCGGGAAATCGGGCGTCCAGCCGCCGTCGAGGTCGCGCTGGACCTTGCCGCGGTCGGCCATCAGTTCGCGGCGGCGCTGGCCGAACTTGTTTTCGATGCCGCACAGGAAATCGAGCGCAAGCGGCGTCAATATCCGTTCCTGGTCGATGGCGGAAGGAGCTTCGAGGTCGAAACCGTGTACGGTGCAGGCGGGCGCGCCTTTGATCGCATGTTCCATGCGCCGATTTTACCATGCGCCCCCGTTTCGGGTAGCGGGATTCCGGGGTAGCCTATTTCTTGCCAGAATCCTGCGACGGCTCGGCGGCTGAATCATCGACGTTGATGCGCATTTCGTCGCTGTTTCCGCGGATTTCCGGAACGTACATGGCCTGCGCCTGGTCGGGCATGGCATGGAATTTACCCGGCATCTCGGCACGCAGCTCATACCTCAACAGGTGCTTGCCCTGCTTTATATGGCTAATGAAGAAGGCCGCCTTCTGGTCGCGGAATTCCTGGTAGAGCGGCGTGCGCGACGCGGTTTCGCGGCCGTCCGCGTCGAGGTCGATCGCCTCGCCCTCGCCGCTGTTCAGTTCGACCGCTTCCAACCCCGCGGGCTTATAGTCCTCGGCCAGCAGATATTCGTAGTTATTTTTCGCCTCCAGTGTCACATCGACGCGGATGCGGTCGCCGCTCTCGACCATGTCGCCGTCTTTGAGCGGTTTCCAGTCATTCGTATAGCCCTTCATCAGCGTTTCCTTGACCGACTGGACAAAGTAATGGCGGTCGACGAAGATTTCGTTGCCGGCTTTGGTCACCGGTTCTTCCAGCGTGAAGTATTTCGCATAGGCGGCGGCATAGAGCGCGCCCTTGCCCTGCATGACCACCTTCACCTTGTTATCGCCGTCGCGCAGCTGGTCGGCCGGTACATCGACAATGCGGTCGAACGAGAAGACATTTGATGCATCGACCTTGCCCTCGCGCACCGTCTGGCCATTGACGATGATCTTATAGCTGTAATCCGGCGCCAGTTCATGCGTAGCCTTCAGGTACTCGGTGAGGCCGAGGATCGCGATGGCCGTGTCGCGGGTATTCTTCCACGACGCGCCGCGGCGGTTCAGCGACAGCCATTTGACCGCAGGCTCGAGATAAGGGCTTTGCGGGTTCAGCTGCGACAGCGCGCTGACGCCGAAAGCCGTCGCCTCCACGCCGCCATCGCTCCAGCGGCCGTTGACGCCGGCCTCGCCCCAATGAGCGGTCGCATTCTCTTTGTCTTCCGACACGCCGTTCGGCACATTGTCGGCCAGCACGCGGGCACGTTCGGCATCGCCACGCTGATGTTCCGAAATCGCGAAGAGCGCGCGGGTGTACGAGTTCAGCTTGTCCCGCATGTCCCACAGGCGGTTGCGCTGCTTGTCCTCGAAGGCGCTGTGCGAATGGACGGACGCCAGCGCATGCAGCATCCAGGCGAGGTTGTCCGGCGCATCCTCTTCCTGCACCAGCTGCGTCTGGAGGTACGATGCGGCCCGCTGGATGACATCGGCTCTCACGTCGATGCCCGCATCATGCGCGAGGCCGAGGCCCCAAACGACATAGGCGGTCATGAAACGGTCGCTGTCGCCCTGTTTCCACCAGCCCCAGCCGCCGTCGGCATGCTGGAAGTCGTAGAGGCGCTTGAGCGACTCATCCGTCATCTGCGCGAGGCGCGAATAAGTGGGATCGTTCCGGCGTCCCGGGTGGCCCTTCGGGTCGCCGCGTTTTTCCAGCACGCCTGCAATGTAGGACTGCACCTCGTCCGGAGACAGCCCTAGATCGCGCATGGTCTTCGCCACGATAACGGCGGGCAGGAAGCGGCTCATGGTCTGCTCGACGCAGCCGTAGGGGTAGTCGGCAAGGTAGGGCAGCGCGTCGAGCAGGTTCGCCGCCATGGACGGCGAAAGGTTGAGCCTCAGGCTGGTTGATTCTTTAATGCGTTCCTTGGGAATATTGATCGTCATTTCTGCGGTCTGTTCGCCCTCGCCGCCTTTCAGCACGGCGGATCTGGCGATGAATTTCTCGATGCCGTGCGGGATGACGGGATAGGTCTTTTCCATCGCGTCCGACAGCTTAGCCGCCCGCGCGGTCACGGTGATATCCGCCTTGCCGGCAACTTGCGCCGACACAGTCCAGTCCACGCGCGCCTGGCCGTGCGCCGGGACGTCGACAGGCGCCGCCTCGCCTTTTGCCGGTTCGCCGTTGCGATAGAGACCGGTCACGGCAATGCCGTCGGCTTTAATCGACGGCGTAACTGTAATGGGTTTGTCCGACAGATTGTCGATCAGCGCCGAGACATCGGCCATATCGCGTTCGGTGAAGAAGCGCGGCGCCTGCAAGCGTATCTGCAGGTCCTTGTTCGATTTCACCTCGTGCGTCACGGTGCCGATGGCGGTGTCGGCCGTGACCGCCCGCGCGGTCATCCGCCAGGTGGTCAGCGAATCCGGGAATTTGACATGGACGGTCGCATGGCCGTCGGCGTCCGTCTTGATGGCGGGTTCCCAGATAACAGTCGAGCGGAAGTCGTTGCGGGCCTGCACCGGTTCTTCCCCGCCGCCAGCGGGCTCGCCGGCTTCCGATTTATCATTCAGCGACCGCTTGCTTTCTTCGGCTTCCTTTTTCGCCATGGTCTTCTCCGGCATTCCGGCCGGTGCGGCGGGTGCGCTCATGGCGTTCGCCGCGCGTTCTCCGGTCGCGCCGTCCTTGTCGAGCGCGCCGCCGAGAGCACCCATCTGGCCGCCGCCCTTCAGGTCGTCGACCTCCTGCTCCTGCAGCCCGCTATGGGTTTCCGGCGTTTTTTGCCGGTCGCGACGCAGTTTTTCCTCGTCCGACATCAGCTCGTTATCCTCGCCGCGCACGAGGTTGACGTAGGGGCGCTGCATGAAGCTGGTTTGCGTCTGGACGCTTTGCTGGCGCTTGTCGCCGTAGAAGAACTGGCGGATATCAGGCGCATATTCGTCGTGAATGTAATAAACCGAAGCATCGACGAGGCCGAGCGCCACCTCGCCCGCGACCGGCTTGCCGTCCTTGTCGGTCACCGTAATGTCGAAAGTCCCTTCTTCCTGCGGCTGGTAAACCTCCTTGTCCGAGGTGATTTTGACATTCAGGAATTTATCGACCGGCTGGACGATGAGCTGCAGCGCATTCGACTTCATCTGGTAATGGTCGGCCGCAACCGCATTGAGAAACACATTGGGCGTATAGTTCCCCTTCACCGGCACCTCGACGAGCTTCACGCTGCCATCCATATGGACAAGCTGCACGTCATAGATGCCATCGGCCTCCACCGTGAACAGCACCCAGCTTTCCGGCTGGTCAGACACGATCATCGCATGCGCCGTGTCGCCGGGATTATAGGTGTCCTTTTCGGTGATGATCTGCAGTCCGGTGTAGCGATAGCCGATATTGGTCGCGGAAGCGTCGCAGACATAGAGGCTGGCCGTGCCCTTGACCTCGCGCCCCTGGTCGAAACCGGTGAATTCCACTTCATAGTAACCATTGTCGCCGGGCTCGAATTCAAAAGTCGCCTCGCCCTTGTCATTCGTTTTCACGAACTTGGTCACGACTTCCTGCCCCAAGTATCCGGCGGGCTGCGCAACTTTCTCCTGCGACATCACAGGTTCATGCCAGCTATTGCGCAGGATCGTGACCTTGCCGTCGATGGAAACGGGATCATCGTTGGCCGTCATCGTTTTGATCGTGACCTGCGCCTTGTCGCCGGGGCGGTAGAGGTTCTGCTTCGGCTCGAGGTAGACGAAGAAGGCGTTCTTGGTGACTTTAATGTTCGACGAGGAGCGTATCTCGCGGCGGCTCTGGTCCACCACGCGCACTTCGACGTGATATTGCAGGTCGGTGCCGGAATCCTTCAGCGTATCGATGGTGAAATGCGCCTTGCCATCCTTGTCGGTCTTGATTTTCTCGGTCTTCAGCAATTGCCCGTAACCGCCATAGCCGTAATTGCGCGGGTACATATCTTCGTAATACCACTCATAGGGATGTTCGGGCCGGTATTGGTGGTAATAGGGCTGCTGGTAGACAAGATATTCGACCTGCGCATTCGCAACCGGGCCGCCAAAGTAATACTGCGCGTCGACCGACACATTCACCGTGTCGCCGAGGCGGTAGACCGCCGTCTTTTCCTTGTCGTCCTTGGGTTCCGGATGCACTTTGACGAGGAACTCGGGCAGCTTGTATTCCTCGAGCCGAAACAGTTGGGTGGTGGCCAGCTGATCGCGCAGGTCCGCCGTGTAAACTTCCATGCGGTACTCGCCCAGCGTCGCCTTGTCATCGAGCGTCAGAGTATCATCGAAGGCGCCATAGGCGTTCAGCGTGTAGACGCCTTCCTTCACCTGATTGCCCTGCGGGCCGTAGATGCGAGCCTTGACCGCGAGACCAGCCGGGTTCGCGAAGCTGCCGTTTTCGGGGTGGCGCAGGATGGCCTTGAAGCTGACCGTTTCATTGGGACGATAGGCAGGGCGGTCGCTGAAGGCGTAAAGCCACCATTCGCCTTTATTGTTGTTATTATACTGGTAATAGTTGCCTTGCACGAAGGCCTGCTGGCCATCCGCCGAAACCGTGGCGAAGACGCTGTGCTGCTGCGAATAGTTGCGCGGCGCATTGTCGCGCAAGACCGCCTTCAGGAGGCCACTGCTGTCGGTCGTGCCGTGGCCTAAATCCCAGCGTGTATTGCCATCGGTATCGTAATAGGAATAGACAAAGCTGATCTTTGCTTCCGGCAGCGGCTTGCCGGTCTTCGCGTTCATGGCGAAGAACAGCGCCATGTTCTTTGCCGTCTTGTTCACCAGCGCGACATCGCTGACCAGCACCAGGTCGTAGGCCTTTTTGCCGTTAGCGGTGACGAGAAGCAGATAGGCGCCGGGTGGCAGGCTGCCGAGTTTCGAGTCGGCTTTCTTGTCCGCGTTCTTGCGGTCCTCAAGGCTTTCGCGCCATTCCGCAAGGCCCTTGAACTCGCTGTGCGGCACATGCTTTCCGTCGTCCTCCAGCTCCAGCTTCCACGCGGCCTGCGCGGGCTGTTGCGCGTAGCGGCCCGAATCCACGATCAGCTTCAGCAGTTCCGGATAGCTGGTATAACCCGACCGGTCGTTGTTGAGGCGCAGCTCGTCCGCGAGATCGATTTTATACAGCGCGGCATCGGCCTGTTTCACGTTGCGCCAGTTCACCGAGAACTGGATTTCTGAATCGGGCACGAAAGTATTTCCCACCGATACGCTGACGGTGGGCGTTTCAATCTCCTCGAGGCGGCGCTTGGCGTCGTCGCGCCACTTGGACTCGCCCGGTTTATAACGATTCAGCAGCGCATGATAGGTCGCGGCGGCCTTGACGTAGTCACCCTTCCCCTCGTAATAAATCCCCAGCTGGTACCAGGCATCATTCGCCCATTCGCTGTCGGAATAATCCTTCGTCACGGTCTCGAATTCGTCCACCGCCTTGTTGTGCAGCTTCGCGTCGCCGGAATAATTCTGCATATAGGCCATGGCGAGGCCGTAATGCGCATGCGCCTTGTCGGCGTCGCTCTTCGCGATCTTCAGGATTTCCTCGAACAGGATTTGCAAACCCTGGTTGCCCTGCGGCTGCGGCTCAACGTCCTTTTCGCCGAGGCGGATCGCCTTGACGTCGGAAACGTACCAGCCCCAATGCGTGGTATCGAAATCCGCCAATGCGAAGCTGAGGGAAATGAATTTCGCACGCGCGAGGTCGATATCGTCCGACCCCGCCCACCAGTCGCGGGCATTGTCGTACCATTTCTTGATGTCGTTGGCCTTGCCCCAGGCATCGGTCTCCGCGTAATGCGCGGCCAGCGATTCGCATGCCTCGGCCCACCAGCGGTCATTGTCCTTGCCGTCGGCCAGGGCCTGGAGGTTCTTTTCGGCCTTGTCGCGGTTCGCCTCGTCCTTGCCGCGCAACACGCTGTCGGACCATTTGAAGGTGACATCGCGGGCGTCGCCAAGCGACTTCGCGTATTCCGCTTCGGCCAACTGGTACGACTTCTCATTATAATACTTGTCAGCAGCCTGAAGGTCGGCGTGCGCGGGAAAGCTGAAGAAAAGGCATAGAATTAAAGTACATAACCAGATCCTGCGCATGGCTGCCTCCCGGACAGGTGTCAGACAAGGGATTATAGGCGTAGGACGATGAACAATTGGTTTTGCTTGGGAATAATTATATTACCTGACGTTGACATAAAATTTTGGCACTCCCGCCCCGGTATTCCCGTTGGGAATCAAGGAGCAAAAATATGGCCGCCTTATTCAAAGACAGAACCGAAGCAGGCCGGGCGCTCGCGCAGGCGCTGAGGGATCTGAAGAATAATCCAAATGCCCTGATTCTCGCCCTGCCGCGGGGCGGCGTGCCGGTCGCGCATGAAATCTCGCAGGCGCTGGAAATCCCCATGGATATCCTGCTGGTGCGCAAACTGGGCGTGCCGGGGCATGAAGAGCTCGCCATGGGCGCAATTGCGCTGGGCGGCGTGCGCGTGCTGAATTACGACATCATCGACGTGCTGGAAATTCCCGATGGCGTCATCGACGCAGTCGCCAGCGTCGAGAATAAGGAGCTGGATCGGCGCAACCGCCTTTATCGCGAAGACATGCCGCCACCACGCGTGCATGGGAAAGATGTCGTCCTCGTCGACGATGGGCTGGCGACCGGCGCCACCATGCATGCGGCGATCATGGCGATGCGTTCCGAGCGCGCCGCCACCATCACCGTCGCAGCGCCGGTCGGCGCCACCGAAACCTGCCTGCGCCTCGCCTCCGAAGCGGACCGGATCGTCTGCCTGCACCAGCCCGAGCCGTTCTTCGGCGTCGGCGTCTGGTACGAGGATTTTTCGCAGACCGAGGACGCTGACGTTCTGGCCATCCTGCACGACGCGCATCCGGGAACGAACGCAAGGGCATGACGTTCGTCGAATATGATGCAGTACAAGCCGCAGGAAAATATAATCGCTGCGATCGCGAAGTATGCGCAGCCCGCGGGCAGCGCTCTCCAGGAATACGACCCGATCGTGAAAGCCGCCAATGGCAAGCAGTTCGTCCTGCTGGGCGAGGCGACGCATGGCACGGCCGAGTTTTACCGCGCCCGTGCGCAAATCACCCGGCGCCTGATCGAGGAGCAAGGGTTTGACGCCGTGGTCCTCGAGGCCGACTGGCCCGATGCCTATGCCGTCAACCGCTACGTCACCGGCAAGCAGGAAGGCACGGCCCAGCAAACGCTCGAGGTCTTCGAGCGCTTCCCGGCCTGGATGTGGCGCAACGCCGAGTTCCTGCATTTCATCGAATGGCTGGAAAGCTATAACCGCGAATTCCGTCCCCCGGGCCCCCGGCGCAAGCAGGCGGTCGGCATCTACGGCCTCGACCTTTACAGCCTGACGCGCTCGATCAAGGCGGTCGTGGATTACCTGGAGCGCGTCGACCCGATGGCGGCGGCGCGCGCCCGTTCCCGCTATTCCTGTTTCGACCAGTTCATCGACGATCCGCAGGCCTATGGCTATGCCGCGGGCCTGGGCTTGACCGACACTTGCGAAAAACAGATCGTGGCGCAACTGGTCGAGATGCAGCGCCGTTCTTACGACTATATGAGCCTGAACGGGCTGATCGGCGAGGATGAATATTTCTCGGCCGAGCAGAACGCGCGTATCGTGCAACATGCCGAAGAGTATTACCGCTCGCTGTTCTCGCGCCACGCCAATTCATGGAACGTACGCGACAAGCACATGTACGAGACGCTGCAGGATATTTCTCTGCACCTGCGCTGGGTTTTGGGACGCGAGCCGAAGATTGTCGTCTGGGCTCACAATTCGCACCTCGGTAATGCGGCTGCGACCGCCATGGCGGTGCGTGGCGAATATAATATCGGCCAGCTGGTGCGCGAGGTCGAAGGGCGCAATGCGCTGGCGGTCGGCTTCTCGACCTGCCGCGGCACCGTGACCGCCGCCTCGGAATGGGACGGCGTGCCCGAGAACAAGACGATCATGGAACCTTTCGCCGGCAGCTACGAGGAGCTTTTCAGCTACGTGCAGGAGAAAAACTTCATCCTCGACCTGCGCGAGCCCAACGAAATGGTCGACCTGTTGCGCGAGCCGCGCCTGCAGCGCGCGATCGGCGTCGTTTATCACCCCGATACCGAGCGCGCCAGCCACTATTACGAAGCGCGCTTGCCCGAACAGTTCGACTTCCTCATCCACTTCGACACGACGACCGCCGTCGAACCCCTCGACGGCCGCCTGCACTGGGAACGCGCGGAATATGAGGACACTTTCCCGTTCGGGCTTTAGAGCGGAAAGTCATCTACTGATAGTGGAAGTTGAACGTCGCGTGACGGCGGAAGTCGTCATAGTACAGCGTGTAACCGCCTTCGTTGTACCGGTCGATGGTGAACATGATTTCTGACTTGCCGTCGCCGTCGTAATCCCCCGCATCAAGAAGATGCATGCCGCCTTCGAGATAGGTGACGTCGCCTTTCGGCGAGACCGCGAACCACTGGTCGATAAAAGCATCGTCTGGCGGCCCGTCGCAGCGGTATTGCTGCAAGGCGACTTCCGCAACCGACCAGCCGCGGTTCGAGGCATAGAAGCGCTCGAGTTTTATGTTGCCGTCGCGATAGGCCCAGGGAAGCGCTTTCTCATCGTCGATGCTTTTGCAATTCGACACGGCGGGAAATCTCTGCCGGAAGGCATGGCGCAGTCGGGCCGACATCTTCGCGGATGGCTGCGCGCGCCGCCAATTGTCGGGATCACGAAAACTTTTCTCCGATATTGCAACCAGCGGCCGATAAACGGGTTGTTCGATGAAGCCTCCGTATTCGAGGGACCGCTTGCCGATTTTCGGTACCTTTCCTGAAACCACATTCTGCAGGCCAACTTCGCTGACGGCCTGAACAAGACCAGGGAGCTGACTCTTCAACTGGCCAAGATACCTCCCCGAAAAGCCGATGTCCCACGTGACAGCGTCGGGGAAATGCCGCTTCAGATCCTGCAAACAACCAACTTCCGCGCATTCCGCGGGAAAAGGCAGCCACTCACGACCGGTCTTCCTGAAGACCGCCCGCACGGCGTTATAATGTCCTTCATAGCCTGCGACATCCTCCAGCGCGCCAACATAAAGTTCCGGCTCAGCCGTCTGCGCGGCAACGCCAGCCAGCAGCGCGAGAAACAGCAGCAAAAGACGGAATTTCATGCCGGTTCCCAGATGACGGGCAGGCAGATGGTGAAGATCGTACCTTGCCCGAATTCGGAATCGACGCGGATAGTGCCGCCCAGGCGTTCGGCCGCGGCCTTGACGGCGTCGAGACCGATGCCGCGGCCCGATGTCGCCGTCACCACGTCGCGAGTGGAAATGCGCGGCTCGAAGATTTTTTGCAGCAGCGCATCATTGTCGAGATCCTTCGGGCCGCCCGCCGCTTCGACCTTTTCGCGCAGCTTGCCGATATCGACGCCCGCGCCATCGTCCATGATGGTGATGAGAAGCTTGTGCTTGAACTCGTTTTCATAGGCCACGTCGATGCGCACGTTGAGCGCCGGGGACTTTCCGGCTTCCTCGCGCACCTCTCGCGGCTGCGCGGCATGGTCGACAATATTGCGCGCGATATGGACAAGGGATTCCAGAAGTTCCTTGTAAACGACCGCGAAGACGCGCACGTTACCGTTTTCGGGCGGGATGATCTGGACTTCCTTGTCTGCCATCTCGGCGAAATAGCTCAGCTGCGTTTCGAAGGGAATCAGCAGGTCGCGCACCGGCTGCGCGACGATCTGCTGGAAATAGCGGTAGGCGATACCCTGCGCGCCTTGCGCGCGCAGGTCCTTGCCGAATTCGGTGGCGTAGGACACGGGCACGGTGAGAACCTCTTCCTGGATCTCGAAATTCGCGCCCCAGATTTCGCGGCCATAGCCTTTCGCTTCTTCCATGAGTTCCGCCAGCGTCTCGCGGCAGGTTGACAGCACCTCTTCGGGCGAAACGCCCTGCTGCCCCTGCAGCACGCTTTCCATTTCGTGCAGGATGTTCGCCACGACTTCCATGTGGAAGAATTTGGACAGGCCCTTCAGCGTATGGATTTTCCGCGCGATGTCGTCCGCGGTGCGGTCGCCGGCGGGCGACAAAAGCTCGGATTCCATGCGCCTTAAGTACTGCGTGAAAGCCATTTTGTCCTTGGCGATGCGAAGCATGCGGATAATGCGCGCTTCCTTCTGGCGAATTTCCTCGCGGGATTGTTCGTCCCGCGTCACGTCCTGGGCGATAACGAGAATGCCCGACAGCTTGCCCGAGTGGCTGTGCATGGGCCGGTAATCGAGCGCGATCGACAGTTCCTTGGAATGCTGAAAGCGCCTGGGCGCATGCTTCATCAGGTCTTCGAAGGAAAAGATCGTCGAACTGCCCAGGAACACGATATCAAGCAGCGACACCAGCTGGTCGCGCTCTTCCTTGTCGAGACGCAGCACGTCCGCGATGTGCCTGCCGCCGGGGCTGCATTCCAGCAGCGTCGCGCAGGCTTTCGAGAAAATATTAGAACAAATGAAGGACTTGTCGAAGAACAGGATCGCCTGGCCCAGACTGTCGAGGACCGCGGCGAGCGAGGCGTTCAGCTGTTCCATCTGCTGGTTCGCCTCGATGGCTTCCTGCGACGAGATGTCGAGGTTACGCAGGGCGAGCTTGAGTTGCGCGGCGGTGGTCATGGTGCGTCCTCCGCGATGTGGGTCACGGCGATTGACTGGCTCTGCACATCGGCGCGCGACGGTCCCATGACCGGAGCGATCTCGCCGTAGGCGTAAAACCCTGCGCAAGCGGAATCGCCCGCATTCTTCAGCGCAGCCGAAACTTCGCTATTGGCGTCGTCGCCCATGGCGAGACGCCGCCCGGCGCAGCTTACGATCAGCGCCGCCGACGGGCCCTTGTGGCCGTTGACCGCTTCTTTCGCGGCTGACGCCGCTCCGTCAACGAGCAAATCGGGATCGGCATACATCAATCGCACGAGGCTGCCCTGCGGCACATCGCCCGACAATATCACGCTGCCGTCCGCCGCACTCACTTGCAGCACGCCGCGCACCAGGCCAGTTTCCGTGCCATCCTCGCGCAGCAGGCTGAAAGGATACATCAGGCCGCTGGCCGGCATGTGCGCCGCCGCGCCGCCCAGGTATTTTCGGTACAGTTCAAGCGGCGGCTTGCCATCAAGTTCGCGCAACACATTCCCCGCCGATTTCGTGACGCGGCGCGCGAGGCCAAAGGGCTTCCAGCCCGAGCGCAGGCGGGAGGTCATGCTGACCGTCTCGCCATAGACGCCGAAGGCGACGGCGAGATTGGGGAAGATCATGCCATTCAGCATCGTGACGGTGGACTTGAAATTCAGCCCGTCGCCCGCAAGCCCGCCCGCCACGGTGACCTTGTCGCCGACAACGCCCGCGACGCCGGACGCGAAGGCGCTGCCGTCGACCTGCAGGCCGGGCGTGAGCGCGAAGACTCCGCGCAGGCGCGACTCTTTGAGCGCCTCGCCGATGGATTTACCGGCCGCGCGCGAGGCGTCAGCCGATCCGAGTTGCGCTGCCGCGACTTTGACCTCGCCCCGCTCCAGCCGCATGGCGAGGATCGAGCAGGTGCCGTCGGAAGCGCCGGCGGTCGAAATTTCGCCCGCGGTCGAGCAGCCGAGAAGATGTATGTTCTTGTAGGGCTCGCAAGCTTCCGAAATCGCCGCGCGTTCCTGCCAGATGGCGGGCGCGGCGAAGAGAAGGATGACCTGGGGCTGGATGGAGGCTGCCTGATTCATCGCCTCCCGCAGACCATCGAGCCGCGCGCTGAGGGCGAGGCGGTGCATTATCCCGCCTTCGGACCGCGCCGGTCCTGCATCTGCATATTGACGAGGATGCGCCCGCCTTGCGCCCGCGGGTCGCAGCGGAAACACAGATACGCCATCTGGCCACCGTTCGCGGCGGCGGCGCCTTTTTCGGGGATGTTCATCTTCATCTCGAAGCCGCGCCCGTTCAGGTAGGTCTTGACGTTGCTGACGACGATATTGGCAACGGCGCAGGCGATGTCCTCGCACAGGAGGGTGCGGTCGTGGTTCTCCTGCGGATAGGCTTCCTTGACGATAGCCGACAGAAGGTCCCGATCGAAGGAGAAACTGAAATCCATGTTCAGCCGGTCCTCCTGCCACAGGCTGACGCAGCTGCTGATCTCCTGCCCGGCGCCTTCGGCGAAGCCGTCGCCCGCCGCTTCCTTCGCGACGCCGCGGCGGAACATGACGTCAAAGGCATTGGTGACGCTGCGCTCCACAACGTCGGACACATCCGTTTTTACGCTGACGATGCTGTCCATGTCCGGCAAAGCCCCTTTGATCAGGCTGTCTGACGCGTGGCGCCCGCCCTTTTGCCGATCCAGGCGAGCACCTTTTGCAAATGCTCCTGCAGCGTGGATTCGGCGACGGGCTTGACGATATACGAGGTCGCGCCGGCCTTGAGAGCCTCGATGATATAGCGGTCGTCGGACTCGGCGGAGACGATGACGAAGGCAACGTCGTCATAGGTCTTGTTCGCGCGGCACTGCTGAAGCAGGTTGAAGCCGCTCTTCCCCGGCATGTTCCAGTCGAGGAAGATGATGTTGTAATGCTCTTTCGACATCTTGCCTTGGGCGTCATTGACGTTGCCGGCCTGGTCGATGTGCTTGCAACCCATGTTCTTGAGGAACTGTTCGAGATCGCGGCGGATGATGATGTGATCGTCGACGACGAGCGCTTTTAAATCGGAAATTTTTATGTCGGCCATGAAAACTACCCCCATTCCCAGATTAGTCCGAAACTCCTAAAAAAGGACTAAATATGCATTGTCATAATTGATCAAACTTCAATATAGTCGAGTTCCGCGTGGAAAGTTTCCTTAACGCTGAACAGGCTGATAAAGGCCAGGGCGAAAACGACGGTGATCACCGCGACGCCGCTGCCCGTCACGCCGAGCGCCGGGATCAGGGCCCGGAAAGCCGCCGTGATGGGAATGGTAAGACCACGCACGAAATTGGGCACGGTCGTGGCCGCGGTCGCCCGGATATTGGTGCCGAACTGTTCCGCCCCCACCTGCACGAACATCGTCCAGTAGCCCGCGCCGACGCCGAGTAACCCGCACATCAGGTAATAGCCGAAAAGCGTATCCGGCTTCAGGATGATGAACAGGGCGAGGAACGCGATCAGCATCGCGAGCGACACGCCGATGGACTTGCGGCGGCTCTTCAGAAACTGGCTTAAGGCGCCGCTGAAGAAACTCCCGAAGGTCGTGCCGACGTAGCACCATAGCACCGCGTTCGCCGGCGTCGGCTGGATCGTGAGGCCGAAATCCTTCGCGAATTCGGGCGTCAGCGCGATAAACAGGCCGATGATGCCCCAGATCGGCGCGCCGATGAGGATGACGGAGACATAGCGGCGCAGCAACTGCGGATTTTTGAGCAGCATAAAAATATTGCCGCGCGGGACTTTTTTCCTGCTGCCGGCGAGTTCGCGATAAAGGCCCGATTCCCGCACATTCACGCGCAGCACCAGCAGCACGAGGCCCATGACGCCGCCCACGATGTACGCCGTGCGCCAGCCGATATAGGCGGACAGGACGGACGCCGCCGTTGCCCCCAGCACGCCGACCGTGCCGATGAAGGTGGTGCCGAGGCCGCGCATGTTTTTGGGCAGCAATTCCGACGCCAGCGTCACGCCGACGCCCAGTTCGCCCGCGAGGCCAAGGCCGGTAATGAAACGCAGCGCCTCGTACTGCGGCACGGTCTGGACATAGCCGTTCGCGATGCTGGCCGCCGAATAGAGCAGGATGGAGCCGAAGAGGACCGACAACCGCCCGAAACGATCGCCCAGCACGCCCCACAATACGCCACCCATCAGCAGCCCTGCCATCTGGACATTCAGGATGTCGATGCCGGTGCTCAAGAGCGCGGGGCCGTCGGGCACGTTCAGGGCATGCAGGCTCGGCACGCGCACGATGGTGAAGAGGAGCAGGTCGAAAACATCGACGAAATAGCCCAGCGCGCCCACCAGGATGGTCAGGGCCGTCAGGCGGTCGGCTGTCAACCGGTTTGTAAAACCCCGGTATGCCGCGGGCTTTCGGGATGGCATATGGCTTTCTCAGGCGAAGCTATCTAATGCCGATTTATAACACAGAATTTTCCCCGGGAAAACAAGCTGGCAAGGGAAGAGGAGGCGCAACATGTCCAGCGTCAGCGACGACGGGTCCGGCATTCGCATACGCGCAGCAAAAGCTCTTCGAAATATTCCAGCCGTACAAGCCACGCGGTAAGGTCGACGCCAGCGCATGGACCTCGCGATCGTGAAAGTCCTGGACGCGCATGGCGACGATGCTCATGTCGAGTCCGCGGGGCGCGAAAGCTGCTGGCGCTGCCGAAGTGACAGGCTGCGTTGATTTAAGTCAAAACGCCGGCATTTTCGCTTGATTAATTTTCCGAATCTGTGAAGATGGCGAAATTTTATGGGCTATCGACGCTTATTTTTGAACGAACTTTCATTAATACTGACACTTCCAACAAGAAAAAAACATAGAGGGCACAATCGATATGGTACAGGATTTCTGACGACGGAACATTTGCACGACGCGGCGCCTGTCACGGCGCTTCATCCTTAACTCAACTTCACTTACACGGCTCCCGGTCCCTTTGGAACAGGGCGCTCCTGCACATGTTCAGACCGCAACTGATTTTTTTTGAAGAATTATCCGCCGCTGAGAAAACGGCGCTGGCCCCGCACATGCGCGCCCGGGAATACCCGCGCGGCCATCGGCTGTTCACAGCGGAGGAGACCGCGCAATACCTGCACATCGTCATGTGCGGGCGGATCAAGCTGTTTACCTCCGACGCCGCCGGCTGTCAGCAGGTCGTGCGCGTCTCATCGTCGGGCGACGTGCTGGGCCTGCTTCCGCTGTTCGATGACCCTCCCGTCTACCTCCTGAATGCGGAAGTGCTGGTTAAAGCGAACGTCATGGAAATATCCATGCCCGTCGCAAAGCAGCTGTTGAAAACGGGCCCGTCCTTTTCCCGCCTGATCGTGGACGCGCTGCGCAACGAGGTCAGGATCAATCTCGAGATGCGGCACGTGCTGGCCCTCCCCGCGGCCAAGCGCGTGGCCTGGCTGCTGCTGAACCTGACCAAGCGGATGCTCGGCAGGGGCGGAAGCTTTCGCTTCCCCTACGACAAGGGCGTCGCAGCGGCCGAACTGTGCATGTCGGCAGAAACCTTTTCAAGGTCGCTGTCGCAGCTGAGGGCCGCCGGCGTCAGCTCCCGGGAGTCCGAGATTGCCATTGAAGACTTCAGCCGGCTCCGCGCCTTCATGACCGTGGCGCAGCCCTTCCGCGCGAATCCCTGTATGACAGAAACCGCGGGCGGCGGGACGCAGATCGAATTCGACCTATCGGCAGCCCGTCCAGACCGCCTCAAGCGCGGCGCGGCGTAAAAAAAGTCCGCGGGGGCAAGGACTGCCGCCCGCGGATAAATTTCCCTTTTAAGCGAGAATGATCAGGCTGCCTTGTCGCGCTGCGACTGGGCCTGCAGCATCTTGGCGAGCAGGACCTGCACGAGGCCGCCACCGCCGCCATCGTTGCCAGGCGCGCCGCCGAGGCCGCTGACCTGGATGTCGGGCGTGATCTTGAGGCCGGCGCCCGAAATCGCCTTGATGACTTCGACGGTCGTGACACCCTGTGCGGTCAGCGCGTTGACCTGGTTCTGGTAGGCTTTGGCCTGCGCCTCGCCCTTCGCCTGGATGATCGACGCTTCGGCGTCGCCGACCATCTGGGTCTTGGCGGCATCGGCTTCCCCGATCATACGCACGCGCGCGGCGTCGCCGCGGGCGCGCTCTTCGGTCTGCTTGGCTTCGAATTGCGCGACCTTGATGCCCGCTTCGGCCGAGACGACCTTGACCTGCATGTCGGCTTCGGTTTTGGTTTTTTCGAATTCGATGCGGCGCACTTCGGCTTCGCGTTTGGAGTCGTACATCGACTTCTGCTGCTCGGCCAGGTTCTTCTGCTGCGTCGTCTGCATCAGCTGCTCGGGCAGGTGGATGTTCGTCACCATGACCGAGACCACGTCGACGCGATATTTGACGAGGTCGGTGCGCACCGCTTCCTCGGCCATCTTCTGCTCCTCGGCGCGATTCTGCTGGTAAGCGATGGCGGGAGAGCGCGCGACCTGCGCCCGGAAGATGCCGTCAATCTGCGGGTGGATGACGTTGCTTTCCAGCTGCGCGACCGAGCCGATCTTCTGCACCACGTAGGGCGCGTTTTCAGGCAGGATGCGGTACTGGCAGCGCACTTCGACCTGCATGGGGAAGCCATCGTGCGAGACGACCTGGAACGGGTCGAACGACGCGGCGCCCGACGTGGGCTTGGCTTCCGCGCTCCATTCGACCGAGCGCGTGACCGTCGGGATCACGATGACGGTATAGGCGAGCGGGTTCATGTTATAGGCGCCGGGACCCAGCACTTCGCGCTGGATACCGCGGAAGCCCACGGGCATGACGTGCCGCGTGATGCCCTTGGCATCGGACGCGTCTTCGCCGGGAACGGCGCTGTCTTCCTTGAATTCCGACGGGTCCTTGCCGATGTTGGAAATCAGCACGCCGACCTCGCCCTGATTGATGATGATCTGCTTGCGCTTCGTCACCGAGAACAGATACGGGTTGATGTAATAGGTACCCGGTGTCAGGATGCTTTCCTGGGGCCCTCGCTTGCCGCCCTTGTCGAGGAAGGCCTGGCCGTTCTGGAAGTTACTGTGGCCTTCCGGAGTTGTCACCACGACGTCATGGCTGTCCATCGGCTGGCCGTCTTTCGCCTCCACGACGCCGATTTCGTTTTCGCCAATCTTGACGGCCTCGCGGATCTCGACCTTGAAGATCTCGGTGTTGATGTTGTACGTGCCGGGACGCAGGAAGTCGATCTGCGGGCCTTTCTGGCCGCCGTTCTTGAGGAACGTCTCCGCCTTCTGGAAGTTGTCATGGCCCTGGACGCTTTTCGCGAGCAGCCCCTGCATGCCCGCGCCGTCGGCCGCCGTTACGACGCCGATCGAGCCTTCGGGCACGAATGTCTTCTTGATTTTGTAGACCTTGAACAGGTAGGGATGGATCTTGAAGGTTCCGTTGGTCAGGAAGCGCAGCTGTTTACCGCGGATGCCGCCGCCCTGCATGAACCTCACGGGGTCCTGGAAGTTGTTGTGCGCCTCGCCTGCCGGATCGTCGGCGAAAATGCGGCCCGAAGACATCGCCTGTCCGTCGGTCGCTTCAACGATGCCGAGTTCATCGGCGGCGATGGTAAGGAAGGGCTGCTTGTACACGACCCGCACGAGCGGCCAGGTGACGAAATGCAGGCCCGGCGGCAGATATTCCGCCATCATGCCGACTTCGGCGCCCACGGCGAAGACGTGGCCCGGTTCCAGGGGCCGTCCGAGGAAGCGCCGCTCGAGCAGCGCGACTTCCTTCGAGCCCACGTTGACGAGAAAGCGCGTGAACAGGAAGAAGCCGAAAAGAATTCCGATCGACCACGACAGAATATGAACGACGCCGCTATCCATTTTAAAATCTCCCCCAGGAAAAAAACGCTGCGTTGTGGCGCAGCTATTTCCAATGATATCGGGAAGAAATTAATAATCTGTTTGCAAGAAGCGGCAGCTTTTGCGTTATGAAAATCGTTTTCAGTCGCGCGCACAGCGGAAATCCATTTCCTATCAAACCAGCAGGCTTTTGGAGTACCGCAAAACGCGCGCAAACAAATGCGTAAATGCGAAGCGCTTTCAGCCTTTCCTGATCAGCGTTTGGCGAATCAAACTATCCATGTCATTCCAGCGAAAGCTGGCATGACAATCTACTTCAATAGCTGTCCCAGTTTTTCGCGCAGGTTCTTCGCCAGCTCGGGCCGCTCCAGCGCATAGGCGACATTGGCCTCGACGAAGCCGGCGCACTGGCCGCAGTCAAAGCGGTGGCCGTCAAAGATGAAGCCGTAAACCGGCTTCTTCTGGGCGAGCGTCGAGATCGCGTCGGTGAGCTGGATTTCCTTCTTGCCCTCGCGATGGTCGCACATGCCTTCGAGAATGGGGAAGATTTCCGGCTGCAGCATATAACGCCCGATGATCGCGGTGCGCGACGGCGCTTTTTCCTTGGCCGGCTTTTCGACCAGCGTTTTGACGCGCAGGTGCGGGCCCTTCTCCGGCTTGCCGTCGACGATGCCGTACCAGCTGACCTGGTCGAGCGGCACATCCTGCGCCGCAATCAGGCTGGCGCCATCATTCTGGGCGATGAAATCCGCCATTTGCTTGAGCACGCCACCGCCTTTTTTCGTCAGGATCGCGTCGTCGGGCAGCAGCACGGCAAAGGGCTCATTGCCGACCGCTTCGCGCGCGACGAAGACGGCATGGCCGAGCCCCTTGGGATCGTCCTGGTAGACGATCTTCACATGTTCTTCGGGCAGGGCGCAGTCGCGCAGCAGCTGGGCGAAGGCGCCTTTGCCAATGTCTTCAAGGTAATGTTCAAGCTCGGGCATGCGCGCGAAATGTTTTTCGATCGAGGGCTTGCGATGGGACGACACGAAAATGAATTCGGTGATGCCCGCCTCGAGCGCCTCCTCTACCGCGTATTGCAGCAGCGGCTTGTCCACGAGCGGAAACAGCTCTTTCGGGACGGTTTTGGTGGCGGGCAGGAATCGCGTGGCGAGACCGGCGACGGGAAAGACGATTTTTTTGATCTTCTGAGCCATTTTTGACTTATACCCTAATCGCGCGCCCCGCGGGAATCCCGGAAGAGGGATTTACATATCCCACGCAACCCCGGCTTTCGTCGGGGTTACATCTTGATCCAATCCCTCCCTTCACGTAAAAATGACTCTCCCTACAAGATTGAGGATCAAGATGGAATCCCGGCTGGTTGATATCCGCCGCCGCGACGGCTCTACAGGCCGCTTCGAGATCAAGGATCCGACGGTGGTGCAGCTTCCCGACGGCACCTATGCCCTGTATGCGACAGTCTTCGGCGTCGACGAAGGGCTGGTGCCGCGGTTTACGGCCAACCACCCGGCGGGCCCCTGGCAGGAAGAGGAGCCGGCGGTGGTGGAGGGCGTTTCAGGCCCCGGCGTCTGTGCGCCTTCCGTTGTAGTGGAAGACAGGGATGGCGAACCCTTGTTCAGAATGTACATCCAGACCAGCTGGAACACGGAAGACGGCGTCATCGCCGTCGCGAGCTCGACCGACGGTATCCATTTCAAGGCGGATCCCGTCGCGATGACGAAGAAAGATGTGCCGGGCAGCGTGAGCCTTTACGATGTCGCCGTGTCGGAAGTCACGAAAGGCGGAAAAATCCATGACTGCATGGTGTTTTCGGCCTATCGCGAGGTCGGCTGCGGCGATGTTTACGTATCGTTGCGCGAACAGGGAACCGATAAATGGAGCGCGCCCAAACTGGCGCTGAAACAGGAAGACGTGCCCTTCCACAACCAGCCGGGCAGTAAAAATTTCGAATGGGGGCTGGAAGGCGCCAAGATCGTCCAGCTCGCCGATGACGCCTTCCTGATGGTCGGCGTCTGTTTCCTCGACAAGGACAAGTCGGAACGCGGAACGCGCCAGCGCGTCTTTTTCGCGGCCTCGGCCACGCCCGACGGGCCGTTCCTGCCCATGCGCACGCCGATCGAACCGACGCCTTACAAAAACGGCTCCGGCGAGAACGGCCATCCCGAGACCATCGACCTGGGCGACAAGCTCGGCATCCTCTACCAGGAACGCGCGGGCGAAGGCCGGGACAAGCCCTGGCATCTGCGTTATACGGAATTCGACAAGACCCTCCTCCTGAAGGAGATCCGCGCGCGGCTTGCCCCTCCTCCCCCGTCACCGGCGAATAGCCTGCGGGGGAGGAGGAGCGGGCCGAAGCTCTCGCCGTAATCTGACAAATCTCTCCGTTACGCAAATTTAAGAATTCATTGGTAAATTGGACTTCGGGGCCGCTCTTAAAGAATCCCACCTGCGGGGCCCCTGGAGAGCAATCCCGTTGAACGAAGAGGCCGAAAAGAAATCCGCGCTGTCCGGCATCCCGGTCAATTCGCTGCTGATCCTGTCCGCGGCGGCGGCGCTGCTATACGTTTACCAGGCCCTGCCCGCGGCGGTGATCCTGATTTTATCGGCGGCGACCGTCCTGCTGATCATTTTCGGCGAACGCGTTGGCCTCGACCTTTGGCTGGAGACGCGCGGGATTCCCGGACGCGAAGCCGTCATCCCCTTATGTGCCACAGCGGTCGCGATCGCAATGGGCGCCGTGCATCCAGCGACCATTCCGAAAGTCTTCGCCGAAAAGATCGACATCATCGTCTTCATCCTGTCCTTCGCGGTCATCGCCGAGGGCATCGGGCGTTCGGGCTATTTCGCCTTCGCGGCCTACAAGATCGTGTACAAGTGCCAGGGCAACACGACGCGGCTGATCCTTTATCTCTTCATCCTCGCCTCGGTGCTAACCTTCTTTACCTCGAACGATATCGTCGTTCTGGTGCTGACGCCCATCATCATGTCGGTCTGCGTCCATGCGGGCATCCACAACGCGCGCCTTCTGCTGCTGGCGCAATTTGTCGCCGCGAATACATTATCGATGGGCCTGCTGATCGGCTCGCCCACGAACATCATCTTGGGCAAGGTTCTGCACATCGACTTCTTCCAGTACCTCGGCCTCATGTTCGTGCCGGCGCTTTTGTCGTGCATGCTGAGCATGATCCTCATCGACTGGATGAACCAGCAATCCAAGCCCGGGACGAAGGGGTTGTTCACCAAGCGCTGGTCTTATTCCGACACCTATCGCGTGCCCGCCTTCGCGCGCACCACCCATTTTACGCTGCGCATGCAGCGCTGGGTGGTGCTGTTCGTGGGTGCGGTCGTCTGGCTGTCGATCGTCTCTGCGCTGGAAATGTCGCTGTTCTGGTCGGCCATTCCGACGGCCCTTGCCTCATTCTTCTTCCTCTACAAGGAAGCGGTCGAGGACACGGGCGACCCGAAGAAAGCGGCGGGCGAAATCGCGAAGATGACGCAGTTCCTGCCCTACGGCATCCTGTTCTTCGGCATGTGCTTTTTCATCTTCGCGGACGAGCTGGCGCGGCTTGATCTCGTCGAGAAGATCGTCCTGCCCTATGTGCACAAGGTGATGCTGGGCGATCTCGTCCATGCGTCGCTGAGCATGATCTTCCTCTCTGGCGTCATCACGAACGTGCTGAATGACCTGCCGGCCTCGGCGCTTCTCTCGGAACTGCTCAAGCACATGGAGGCGCTGCCGGGCGGGAGCCTGAACGAGTATATGCGCGTCATCGTGATCCAGGCCTTTCTCGTGGGCCTCAATATCGGCTGCTATGTAACGCCCATCGGCGCGCTGGCCGGCATCCTGTGGTTCAACATCATCCACAAGGAAGAACGCGCGCAACGCAGGTTGCTCGAACATCACGGCGGCCAGAAAACCCGCATGATGGAAATGCCCAACCGCACCGACATGGTGAAATACGGCCTGATGCATTTCTGTCTGGTCGGCGTGGCGCTGGGATATCTGTTGCCCTTCTTTATCCAGGTCATCGACCTGCTGGTCGCCTCGCCCGAGCAGGCGGAGAAGCACAGTGTGCTGAAAGGAATGATTTCGATCTCGACCTGGCTGCCGTGGATCGGCATCGGGTTGCTTCTCTTCACTTTTATCGCCTTTCGCAACGTGCTGCGGCGCGGGCACGTGCTGCTCGGCCACATGCGCGAAATCTTCGTCGTCATGACGCGCATTACAATTTGGTCGATGAAACACCGCGGCCTGTATTTCCTGAGCGTCGGCCTGCTGCTGCTGGCGAGCGCCGCCGGACTGCTCTATTGGGCGGAGATGACACACGATCGGCTCTACGGCCTGCCCGAGGGGGCCAAGCCGCTGTTCAGCTCGCTCGTCAGCTTTATCGGCTGGATCATGGAATTCACCGGTAGCGGCATGTCGGAGGCGCTCAAACCCCATAGCACGCTGGGCCTCGCTCTCGTCAGCATCATGCCGCTTGCCATCCTGGGCGGCATCATCGTGATGGCGCAGCTGTCGTCGGGGGAGACGGTCACGAAACTGTCGCGGCTTTTCGCGACGGGCGAAATCCCCAGCTATCGCATCGTGATCATCAACTATCACGAGCGCTTCGAAGGCTTCGTTGAAACCGCGCTCTATACGCGCGACGCCTCGATCCTGCTGCTGTGCGACGGCGCGCATTTCGACCAGGCGCAATCCTTCTGCCAGGCGGTGAACGCGACCGCGCTGGGATCGCACCGGATCTTCGCGGCGGTCAAGCACCCCGACGCTTTCCACAACTTCCAGGAGTACCGCATCGAGCAGGCGGAGGAGATTTACCTGCTCTCCGACATGACGACGCAAGGCGAGTACGAGAAGCTGCGTTATGTCGCCAAGCTCGACGCGCTGCTGAACAGCACGCGCGCCTCGGCAGTCGAGGGGCTCGACGCCGGCATCGCCGGGCCCGACCATACGGGCGACGATCCTTCGCAGGAGATTGATGATTTATCGGGCATGCCGCGCATTTTCATCGAGACGCCGTCGGAGCGCTTCCACGAGCTCCTGCGCCGCTCGTCGAGCCCCCTGATGATGCGCGCGGCCATTCGCATGGCTTTCGATGCAGACGTTTCCGCCTTCCTGATGGCGGATATGGACGGCGGCATCGAGTTGATGAACGCTTATTACCGCACGGGGCGCCCCCCGGGGAACCCGGGCCTCTTCGCCAACGGCATCAGCCCGCTGCAGCGCTTTATCCTGAAAAGCTACGAGCTCGACAAGCAGGGCAAGGAGATTTTCCGCGCCCACTTCTCGGGCCGCGCGGCGGAAGGGGCGGAAAAACGCGCTCACCATGCCCGGGCGTTGCGCCAGCTCTCGACGCGCGTGCGCGCGCAGGTGCCCGAAGGCACGCGGGGCGCGCGCTATTACGACGGCAAGGAACTTAAAGAAATCGACTATACGCGCCTACTCGGCCTGATCATGGAGGTGGGCGATGGGATTATCCATATCGACATTCCTTCCGCCGCGCTCAGCATGCAGAAGGTCGTGGCGGACCGCATCATCCTGCGCGAGGATTATGACGGCAGCAAGCCGGTCAAGCCGCACCTGCCCGCCGTGCCGGACGAGCAAAATATTTTCGTCTTCAACTTCACGCCGCATGCGCGCGCCTTCGTGAATGGCCTGCTGCATGTTTTCGACGGTGCGAAGAAGCCGCGTATCGTCATTCTTATCCCCACCGGGCAACTGGTGCCCGAGGATATCGCGAAAAATCTGGCCGTGCATGTGTTGCAGGCCGGCCAGAGCGAAGACATGATCCGCCACATCTGCCCGGTAGACGGCCCCGGCAGCGGCAAGAGCTTTAAGCCCGTGCTGCAGCCGGGCGACCGCGTCTATATCTTCCTTGATTTCGACCAGCCAAACCCGGAATCGGCCAGCATCGATTTCATCGACCGGCTGGATACGCAAATCCATCATATGTCGTCGGAAGCGGCCGCGAAACGCAAGAAGCCCTACCTGACCCACCCCGACATATATATCGCGGTCGAAACCGCGGGCGCCGAAAGCCGCGTGCTGTTTGAGAATTTCTTCGTCGACAAGATCGTCGATACATCCCTGCCGCGCCAGAGCTACATGGAAGTGTTGTCGATGATCTTCCACCGCGGGCTTTCCGACAAGACGCTGCTGGGCCAGCCGCACGGGACGATCTCGCACTTCCACCAGGCGGCCGAAGCCGCAAGATACCTCTGCCGCTATGCCGTCGTTTACGCCGAGGACGTGACGCTCAAAGATCATATGGGGAACGAGATCCGCCTGATTGGCAAGAGCTTCGCGCAGGCCTGCCACGAGATACAGGCCTATTCCGCGCCGCCCATGCAACTGGTCGCGCGCCTGCGCCTGGTTTCCGCCGTCGATATCGCGGGCAAGCATCACCACAAGGGTTTCCGTCTCGCCGAAGTGCCCGAGCACGAACCGGTCCGGGACGGGGACCTGCTGCTGAACATTCCGATGATCTAGTTTTGAAGAAGGATTTTTAGAATGCCGGCCTTATATATGATGTTTTCGGTTTTAAGCTGGAGCCTTTTTCCGCTGCTCAGCGTCTGGGGCATCGGCAGCTTGGGGATTTTCGATTATATCCTGCTGACCTATGCCGCAGGCCTCGCCGCGACGCTGGTGCTGCTGTTCCTCACCCCCGGCTTCAAGGACCTGCGCAAAGAAGGCCTCAAGCGCATCGACGGCAAGATGATGGTCGATATCATCATCGGCTGCGTGACGGTCGTTTTGTCCTTCGCTTGCCTGCTGGTGTCTTTTTCCTACATGTCCAAGGCGGGCGCAACGGTCGTGTACGAGGCCTGGCCGATCCTGGCCATGTACATCACGCCGCTGCTGATCAAGAAAGGCTGGGAGACGATTTCACGCAAGGACCTCGCCTTTTCGCTGCTGGCGCTCGTCGGCATCGGGTTCCTGCTGTATCCCGAAATCAAAACCGCCGGTTTCGCCGCCGACAAGTTTATGGGCACCTTCCACCTGCTGCTGCCGCTCCTGGGCGGCGCGCTGATGGCGGTCGCCGCCGTCATGAAATCGCGCGTCTCGCACCTGCTGGAGAACAAGAAGCATCCGATCGCGTCGCTCCTGCGCACACAGGCGATCTTCAGCGCCTGCGTCATGGTGCTGTCTGGCATTTTCGCCCTCATCTGGCCTGACAAGCCGGATGTTTTCTCGCGCGAGAACATCCTGATCGTCGTGGCGGTCGGCGTCTTCATTCATACGCTCGGCAACGTCGCCTATACGATGGCGATCCTGCGCTCGGCCAAGCCGAATATCGTGGCGCTGTGGTATTTGATGCCGGTCTTCTCGGTCGTCTGGCTGTGGCTGGCCAAAGTGTCGGCGGTCACGGAATATATCGTCTGGGGCTCGATCTTCATCATCACCTCGAACCTTATCATGACGATCCGCGCGGACCGCTCGAAATCATATGTCGCGACGCTGATCGGTCTGTTGGTCTGCGGGCTGTGGATCTATTTCACCAACGGGCAGGAAGTCATCACCGACTATTACCAGGCGACCTCGGTGCCGCTGTTCTTCTATGCCATCCTCGTCGCCTTCATGATGGAGCGCCTCATCGACCGCGACCGGTCGGAAGAAAGCCTCGCCATCGAGGTCATCAATTACATCGACGAGCATGTGGAAAGTATCGGCAAGGCGGCCTCGGCCGCGTTCAAGGATCATATCACCGGCATCATCACCGGCGCCGATCCCGCCGATGTCGCGCGCCACTACCAGGCGGTGCGCAACGCCAACAACAAGCATATCCGCGCTGTGCATAACCAGCTCGACCAGTTGGCCCTGTCGAAGGCGCAGAGCACCAGCTTTTCCGAGATGTTTACGCTGTTTATGGTGGGCGCGCTGACCGTGGTGATGCTGATCATCTACCGCCCGCATTATTTCATCGCCGACGGCTATTCGATCGTCCTCGCGCTCGCGGTCATCTTCGTGTTTTTCACCGTGCTCGACCTGTGCGAGCAGCGCCATCACTTTTACCTCTCCCGCAATGAAAAAGGAGAGATGCAGGTGGCCCAGGACCTGACCGCAAACCTGGCGGTCGAACGGGCCATATCGATGGTCCTCGTCCTCTGCGTCCTGGCCGCCCTGATGGGCCTGCTGTGGGTGAAACATATGGGGGATAAGGTATAGGGGAGTTTTTAAGCCCTTTTCAGTTTGCCACCCCGCCGAAGGGCGGGGTCTGGCCGCGTCGCGTCGGCGACGCATATGACCGCGCCGCTGCGGCAACCTTTAAAGGTCGGATTCATATGCCGCCTGTCGGCGGCGGCCGGACCCCGCCCTTCGGCGGGGTGGTGATTTGCTATTGATGCTTAAAGCCCATGAGCCCATTGTTTCGACGTAGAAATTTTATGCATTACGTAAACCAATGGAATCATTGACGCCGGGCGGTCCGGGCACAGATTATAGGCTTCATTCATCCTTTAGACGGAAGAAGCCCATGCCCGCCAAAGCCGCCGCGAAAGCCCCTGAAATGCCTGTAAAGAAAGTCCACGACACGGTCGTCATCCTCGATTTCGGCAGCCAGGTCACGCAGCTGATCGCGAGGCGCGTGCGGGAGATCGGCGTTTACTCGGTGCTGCTGCCCTTCAACGCGCCGATGGCGGATATCCTGAAAGCGAACCCCAAGGCTATCATTCTCTCGGGCGGGCCCGCTTCGGTCACGGAAAAAGATTCACCGCGCGCGCATAAGGAGATTTTTGAGCTCGGCATCCCGGTCCTCGGCATCTGCTACGGGCTGCAGACGATGTGCGAGCAGCTGGGCGGCAAGGTCGCCTCTTCCGCCAAGCGCGAATTCGGCCGCGCCCACATGGTGGTGGAAGACCATCCCTCGCCGCTCTTCGCCGGCATCTGGGGCCAGGCGAACAAGGCCGTGGTGTGGATGAGCCATGGCGACAGCGTCTCGAAACTGCCCGACGGCTTCAAGACCATCGGCCGCAGCGACACCTGCGCCCATGCCGCCGTCGCGGACGAAAAGCGCCACCTCTACGGCGTGCAGTTCCACCCGGAGGTCGTTCATACCCCTGAGGGCAAGCAGATCATCTCGAACTTCATCCTCAAAATCGCCAAGTGCAAAAACGACTGGACCATGGCGGCCTTCAAGGACGAAGCCGTCGAGGCCATCCGCAAGCAGGTCGGCAAGGAGCGCGTCATCTGCGGCGTGTCGGGCGGCGTGGATTCGACCGTCGTGGCTGCGCTGCTGCATGAAGCCATCGGCGACCAGCTGACCTGTATTTTTGTCGATACAGGATTAATGCGCCTGAACGAAGCGCAGGAAGTGGTCAGCCTGTTCCGCGATCATTTCAATATACCGTTGGTGCACGAAGAGGCCGGCACGCTGTTCCTCGAGCGGCTGAAGGGCGTGACCGACCCCGAACAAAAGCGCAAGATCATCGGCAAGACCTTTATCGACGTGTTCGAAGGCGGCAAGAAAAAAGCCGGCGAAGCGGCGTTCCTGGCTCAGGGCACGCTGTACCCGGACGTCATCGAAAGCGTGTCCTTCACCGGCGCGCCGACTGTCACCATCAAGTCGCACCACAATGTAGGCGGCCTGCCCAAGGATTTGAAGTTCAAGCTGGTCGAACCCTTGCGCACGCTGTTCAAGGACGAAGTGCGCGCGCTCGGGCTTCACCTCGGCATCCCCGAAAAATTCATCCAGCGCCACCCCTTCCCCGGCCCCGGCCTCGCCATCCGCATCCCCGGCGAGATCACCGAGGAGCGCCTGAACATCCTGCGCCGCGCCGATGCGATCTTCATCGAAGAACTGCACGCGAAAAAACTCTACACCGAAACCTGGCAGGCCTTCGCCGTGCTGCTGCCCGTCAAGACCGTCGGCGTCATGGGCGACGGCCGCACCTATGACCATGTGCTCGCTCTGCGCGCCGTTACATCGGTGGATGGTATGACCGCTGACTATGCTCCCCTCCCCCACGAATTCCTCGGCCACGTCGCCGTGCGCCTCGTGAACGAGGTCAAAGGCATCAACCGCGTGGTCTACGACATCACCTCGAAGCCGCCGGGGACAATTGAGTGGGAATAACCGGAGATTAGGCATTTGAAACGATTATCCCCATCGGATTTATCCGTTGCAAGCGTACTTACTCTCTATGTTGTATTCTTCATTTTCGCGCTACATATTGTTGCGTTCAGCGAACTTTCGATCGTTGTTAAAGACTATCAAACATTAATTTCTTCCTTTATCGCACTCGCAGCTGCAGGGTGGACTATCAATACCATGCATCACCAAATTCGGGCTGATCATCAGCGTCACGAAGAACTGCTCCAAAGGAAAGCATGGGCGGCCAGGGCTCAGATGCCTGATGCATTAGTAGGACTGATTGAGTTTGCGGAGACATGCTTCAGATATTTAAGCAGTGAAGAGGCCGATTTCCCGACCCTTCCAGCAGACGCAATAAATGTTTTCAAGAGTAGTATTGAGTTTCTTGATAATGCATCAGCCGAAAAGATATTTGAGATGGTTAGCTTCTATCAGGTGCATAATTCCCGCCTGGAGGGCCACTCCCACCGCGATCGGCCCCACGGTTATAACGATCGGGTATATGATCTAGTTCTTTTAAATCACTATTTTTTAAGAACTTTTGAATACGCGCGCCGAGAAACAGAAACAATCGATGACGGCGAACCGACGAGGCAAGATATGCTTGCCTCCCTTAGGTCACTAGTGGGACACGAAAGGTACTTTGTCAATCGAGACGCATATGCGGATTTAGAGCGGCACATTGAGCTTATGCATCCGGTAACAGAAGCCACGTGATGAACTTCCACCTCCAGCTCTTCATCGAACACCTCAACCACGTGCTCTTCTGGGTCGCGGCGCTGCTGCTTATCTGGAACGTCTATATGCTCGTCTTCAACAAGGGCGTGCCCAATATCCGCACCGCGCCGGGGGTGCGGCGGAAGATCATCGAGGTGCTGAAGAAAGACGCGGCGGCGAAGGGCAAGCATACTTATACCATAATCGACCTCGGCTCGGGCAATGGGCTCCTGACGCGGGAGATCGCCAAGGCCCTGCCACATGCGAAAGTCATCGGGCTGGAAGTCTCGCCCTCGGCCCTCAAATGGTCGGAAAAGCTGCGCGATCGGGCCGGCTTGAAGAACCTGGAATATAAAAAGGCCGATTTCTTTGAATATGACATGTCGAAGGCGGATGCCGTCGTGTTGTTCCTGAACATCTACATGATGGAGCGCATCGGCAAAAAGTTGCACCAGAACACGCGAAAAGGAACGCTTATTACCTCGAACCGTTTCGCCCTAGGCGACGGCTGGCAGCCCGCCGAGGTGCTGGAGGCCCGGACGCTCTATCCGTTCCAGAAGAAGGTGCATATTTATTATAGCTGATGGGCTCCCTCTCCCAACGAATGTTGGGAGAGGGCGGGGGGAGAGGGATTGTCCTTAACTCGACATTCGGGACAATCCCCCTCCCCAGCCCTCCCCCGCGACAAGCACGGGAGAGGGAGAAGATAGACATTCCCCGCCCCTTGCTTTATAAAGAAGTGCAACCATGATTCCTTTACGAAAGGGTGGTTGCCATGGCAAAGAAATCCGCCGCTAAATCCAAAATTGTCGAGAAAATCCGCGCGACCGAGGGGCTGACCTTCGACGACGTGCTGCTGCTTCCGGGCGCGTCCGAGATCCAGCCGCTCGAGGCCGACACCTCGACGCGCATCACGCAGAATATCCGCCTCAACATCCCGCTCGTTTCCGCCGCCATGGATACGGTGACGGAAGCGGAATGTGCCATAGCAATGGCGCAGGCGGGCGGCATGGGCATCATCCACCGCAACATGGACGCCGCCGCGCAGGCCGAACAGGTGCGCCGCGTGAAGCGGTATGAATCCGGCATGGTGCTGAACCCCATCACCATCCACCCCGACGCGCCGCTGGCCGAGGCGCTCGACCTCATGAAGCGTTTTCGCATTTCAGGCGTTCCCGTCACCAAGGCGAACGGCAAGCTGGTCGGCATTTTGACGAACCGCGACGTGCGCTTCGCCGAGAATATGAAGCAAAAAGTCCAGGAGCTGATGACGGCCGAAAACCTGGTCAAGGTTTACAACAAGGTCGACAAGAGCAAGGCCCGCAAGCTGCTGCACCAGCACCGCATCGAAAAATTATTGGTTGTCGATGATGAAGACCGCTGCATCGGCCTCGTCACCGTGAAAGACATTGAAAAAGCGCAGCTGCACCCGACCGCCTGCAAGGACGAAAACGGATCGTTGCGCGTGGGCGCCGCCATCGGCACCGGCGACAGCAACTTCAGCCGCGCCGAGGCGCTGATGGATGCCGACATCGATCTTATCGTCGTCGATACCGCGCACGGCCATTCCAAAAACGTGATCGAAATGGTCAAGCGCCTGCGTCGCAAGAACAACCGCGTGCAGATTGTGGCCGGCAACATCGCGACGGGCGAGGCCGCAAAAGCGCTGATCGACGCGGGCGTGGACGCCGTGAAAGTCGGCATCGGCCCCGGTTCCATCTGCACCACGCGCGTCGTGGCGGGCGTGGGCGTGCCGCAGCTGACCGCCATCATGGACACGATGGAAGAGGCGTCGAAGAAGGACATTCCCGTCATCGCCGACGGCGGCATCCGCTCCTCCGGCGATATCGCCAAGGCGGTCGCGGCGGGCGCCGACTGCGTCATGATGGGCGGCGCCTTCGCCGGCACCGACGAGGCGCCGGGTGAGGTTATCCTGTATCAGGGCCGCTCGTACAAATCATACCGCGGCATGGGCTCGGTGGGCGCGATGGTCAAGGGCTCGGCCGACCGCTATGCGCAGGGCAGCGTGACCGAAAGCCAGAAGCTGGTTCCCGAAGGCGTCGAAGGCCGCGTGCCATCCAAAGGCCCCATCGCCAACGTGCTGCACCAGATGGTGGGCGGGTTGCGCGCCGCCATGGGGTACACGGGGTGCAAAACCATCGCCGAGATGAAAGAACGCGCCAAGTTCATCCGCATGACGGGCGCGGGCTACCGCGAGAGCCATGTGCACGATGTGACGATCACTAGGGAAGCGCCGAATTATCGGACGGAAAACTAATCGGTCTGGCATCTATCAATAATAATGGCGGGAATCGCTTTAAAACGATTCCCGCCATTTGTATTGCGAATTCTTAGACCCCGGCTTGCGCCGGGGTTACAGTTAGCATTCGAATTGCTGTTTATTGGACCTGACAATGCACTTCGCCGTCCCCTTCTCGACGTGCCCGATCATCCAGTAGGGCTGCTTCAGGGCGGTGAGTTTCTTCGCGAGTTTCGCGGGTTCGGCGGTCGCGAAGACGAAGCCGATGCCCATGTTGAAGGTTTCGTAGAGGTCCTTGCCGTCGAGGCCGGAGCGTTTCACGAGCTCGCCGAAAATATTCGGAACGTCGTCGAGACCGGGAAGCTCTTCAATCACGTAATCAAAGGCGCCGTTCATGCGAGGAATATTGGAGAGGCCGCCGCCGGTGATATGCGCCATGCCCTTGACGAGCGGCAGCACTTCCTTGACCACCGGCCAGTAGATGCGCGTCGCCGTCAGCGCTTCCAGCAGTAATTTGCGTTCGGTTTCGGGGATGAGTTTGCGCACCAGCGAATAACCATTGGAATGCACGCCGGAGGACGGCAGCGCGATCAGCGTGTCGCCTTCTTTAATCGTGCCGCCGTCGATAAGCGCCTTGGCCTCCACCTCGCCCACGCAGAAACCGGCGAGGTCGTATTCGTCGGCATCGTAGAGCCCGGGCATTTCCGCGGTTTCGCCGCCAATGAGGGCCGCTTCGGATTGTTTGCAGCCTTCGACGATGCCCTTGATGATGTCTTCGGAGACTTTCAGATCGAGCTTGCCGGTCGCGAGATAGTCGAGGAAGAACAGCGGCTTCGCGCCGGTGCAGATGACGTCGTTCACGCACATGGCGACGAGGTCGATGCCAATGGTGTCGTGCTTGTTCAGGGTTTGCGCGATTTTCACCTTGGTGCCGCAGCCGTCGGTGCCCGTCGCCAGCAGCTTGCCGCCGTCCATCTGATACAGCGCCGCAAAGCCGCCCACGCCGGAGACGACGCGATTGTTATAGGTCGACCTGACGCGCGCCTTGATGCGCTCGACGAACGCGTCGCCTCGCTCGATATCGACGCCGGCGTCTTTGTAGGTGACTTTTTTGGCCTGGGCCATTGTTGCGCTCCCTGATAGTACCCTCACCCTAACCCTCTCCCATAGGGAGAGGGGATTGAGGACTTTCGCTTCGCGAAAGACTTATATTTTATAATCTTCGCCCGAAGGGCGTCGTCAGTCCCTTCTCCCTTTGGGAGAAGGCTAGGATGAGGGTACTTCCCGCACTCAATGCCGGAAATGCCGTCTCCCCGTAAACGTCATCGCAATGTCGGAATCATTACACGCCGCGATCACGTCCTTGTCCTTCACGCTGCCGCCCGGCTGCACGATGTAGCGGATGCCGGCCGAGGCCGCGACGCCGATGTTGTCGGGGAACGGGAAGAAGGCGTCGGACACCAGCACGGCATCCGACAAATCTTTCACGCCGTTCTCATGCGCCTTTTCGACCGCCTGCCGCATGCTGACCAGCCGGTTGGGATTGCCCATGCCCGCGCCGATCATGCTGTAGCCCTTGTCGTCCGCGGCGAAGATGCCGATGGCGTTGCTCTTGAGGTGCTTGCAGGCCATGACGCCGAAGCGCGCGAGGTCGGATTTTTCTGAAGGAAAGGCGCGGCCTGTGGCGGGCTTGAATTCCGCGTCCACGCCCTCGTCTTCCTGCTGGACGACCCAGCCGCCCGAGATGGAACGCACCATTAGCGATTTCTCCGTGCCGCTGTAGGTGGGGAGCGCCAGCAGGCGTAGGTTCGGCTTGGCGGCGAAGACTTTCTTCGCTTCTTCGGTGTAGGAAGGCGCGACGATCACTTCGACGAAACGGGTCGACAGAAATTTCGCCACGTCTTCGCCAACCTCGCGGTTGAAACACAGGATGCCGCCGAAGCTGGAGACCGGGTCGCCCGCCCAGGCGCTTTCAAGTGCTTCGAGCGGCGTTTTGCCAAGGGCCATGCCGCAGGGGCTTAAGTGCTTGATGATGGAAACGGCGGCGGGGAAGCCCTTCACGCCGAGCGCCGCGATATCGCCGCAGCTTCTCCACGCCGCGTCGGCGTCGAGCAGGTTGTTGTAGGAGAGTTCCTTGCCCTGGATGGGAATCGCGCCTGCCAAGCCCGGCTGGAACGGGTCGGCATGCACCCAGGATTTCTGGTGCGGGTTTTCGCCATAGCGCAATTCCTTGCCGCCGGTGGCGGGAATGCTCAGCGTGCGCTGCTCTTCCTTCCATTCGATTTCCATGCGCGCGGCGATCAGCGCGTCATAGCGCGCGGTGTGGCGGAAGGCCTCGAGCGCCATTTTCTGCCGCGTCTCGGAACGCACCGCGCCGCCGGTTTCATTGATGTCGCGGATGACCATGCCGTATTGTTCGGGGGTGGTGACGACCGCGACCGAGGCGTAATTCTTCGCCGCCGCGCGGATCATGGTGGGACCGCCGACGTCGATGTTTTCGATGATTTCGGCCCAGTCCTTGCTCTTCTTCGCCGTTTCCTCGAACGGGTAAAGATTGCACACGACGAGGTCGATGGGCTGGATGTTGAGGTTCTTCGCCTGTTTTTCGTCCTCCGCATGGCCGCGGCGGAACAGCAACGCCGAGGAAATCTGGAAGCTTAAGGTTTTCATGCGGCCGCCGAAAGCTTCGGGGTTGCCGGTGACTTTTTCGACCGGCGTAAAGGGAATGCCGAGTTCCTGCAGGAATTTGCCCGTTCCGCCCGAGGAAATAATCTCCACCTTGCGGCTGTGCAGTTTCGCCGCGAGTTCGTCGAGGCCCGTCTTGTCGCTGACGCTGATCAGCGCGCGTTTGATGTCAACCTGTCCGCCGTTCATAGCTGCTTTCCTCGCCTTTCATGATGCGCATGATGTTTTCGAAGATCAGGGCGCCGTCGCCTTTGGCGATATCGCGCGCGCCGGGAGTCTTGTAGGTCTCTTTGAAGATGAAGGCTTCCGGGTGCGGCATCAGGCCCAGCACCATGCCCGATGGATCGGTCAGCGCCGCGATGCGCCCGTAGGAGCCATTGACGTCTTCGGTGTAGGTGAGCGGGATGAGCCCCTGCTGCACCAGCGCCTGGTAATGTTTTTCCTCTTCTCCGTGGTTGAAGGCGATGCGGCCTTCGCCGTGGCGGATGGGCAGCTCGATCGTTGGCTTTTCCAGACCTTGCGTCCAGAGGCAGACGCTTTGCGGATCGACGTTGAGGCCGACCCAGCGGTTGATGAAACCGCCCGACTCATTCGGCGCGAGCGCCAGGATGCGCTCTTCGGCGTCCGGATAGGGCAGCAGCCCCAGCTTCACCAGCACCTGGAAACCGTTGCAGATGCCGATGACGGGCTTCTTGCCCTCGACCATCTTGAAGAACTTGTCGCCCAGCTTGTGGCGAATCTTGAGCGCGAGGATCTGGCCCGAGCCAAGTTCGTCGCCGAAGGAAAAGCCGCCGGGAATGGCGAGGCCATCGGCGCTTTTCAGCGTCTCGGGCGCGGCGATGAGATCATTCACATGGATGATTTTCGGTGCGGCGCCGGCATATTCGAGCGCGAAAGCGGTCTCGCGCTCGCAATTGATGCCGTCGCCGGAAAGAACGAGAAAAGAAGGTTTCGCACTCATGGTCAAAATCCTTTCTTCCAGGCTGAAATGATATCGCTCAGTAAAATATCCCCCTGCCCCGCAAGCGAGAGTTTTTCGTCGCCGCCGACATGGCCGATCAGATGGCATTCCTGCCCCTTGAAGCCCTGTTCGAAGGCAGCTTTTTTGTCGGGCGAGACCGAGACGATAATGCGTCCCGGCGCTTCGTTGAACAGCACGTCATGCGCGTCGGCGATATAGAGAGAAGCACCAAGTCTTCCGCCGATCATCGATTCAGCGACAGCGACCAGCAAGCCGCCTTCCGACACATCATGGGCCGATCGGATATGGCCCATTTTCAGCGACTGGTGCAGCTTGCGGTACAGCGCGATATTGCGCTCGGGGTTTATGGCGGGGCCGCGGTCGTCCGGCGCGTCGAACAGCGTCGCGAATTCTGAGCCAGCGAGACCCAGCGCACCCTTGAGGCCAACGAGATAAATCAGGTCGCCGGCGGCGCGGAAACTGCTGCCGACCGTCGCCGCAACCGGCACCTGCGCCATGGCGGTGACCATCAGGGTCGGCAGGCAGCTGACGTTGATGTCGACGCCGCGCTTATCCTTACCGCGGAAATCGTTCTTCATGCTGTCCTTGCCACTGACCAGCGGCGCGCCATAGGCTTTGCAGATGTCGTAAAGACCTTGGCTGGTGCGGACAAGCTGGCCGAGTTTATATGCGCCGTTCGGGTTCTTCGCCGAGACGACCGGATCGGGCCAGCAGAAATTGTCGAGCAGGCAGATTTTATCGGGATCGCCGCCCGCGACGACGGCGTTGCGCACGGCTTCATCCACCGCGAACTGCGCCATGCGGTAGGGGTCGCACAGCGACATGCGCGGCGCCATGCCGCAGGAAACGGCGACGCCGTTGCCCGACTGGCCGCCATGCGGCTTCAGCCAGATCACGCCCGCATCCGACGGCCCATCGGATGCTGCGCCGGTGAAGGGCTTCACATGCGTTGAGGCCTGGACTTCGTGGTCATAGGCCCGGACCCACTTCTCTTTCGAGGTGATGTTGGGCGAGGACAGCAGCGCGAACAGAATATCCTGCAGCTTCGCGGGCGCGGGCTTGCGCTTGCCCGTGAGCTGCGTCGTGGCCGACCAGGCGGCGCGCGGCTGCGGCTCTTTCCATTCGGCCTTCAATTGCATCTGCGGCAGGGAATTGTGCAGGAAGCCGAGGTCGAGGCGACCGACGAGCTTATCCTGGTACAGCACGGTCAGGAAACCGCTGTCGTCAAACGCGCCGATATCGGTTGCGGCGACGCCGCGGCGTTTGGCGAGCTCAAGGAAATCGGTTTTCTTCGACGGGTGCACAGCGACCGTCATGCGCTCCTGGCTTTCGCTGACCATCAGTTCCCAAGGCGAGAGGCCAGGATATTTGACCGGGCATTTGGCGAGGTCGAGCGCGGCGCCGCCCGACATCTGCGCCATTTCACCCACGCTGGACGACAGCCCGCCCGCGCCGTTGTCGGTGATTGCCGCGTACAGCCCCATGTCGCGGGCTTCGAGCAGGAAATCTGCCATGCGTTTCTGCGTTAAAGGATCGCCGATCTGCACCGCGGTCGCGGGCGCATTCTCGTCAAGCTCCAAAGAACTGAAGGTCGCGCCATGGATGCCATCCGCGCCGATCGCGCCGCCGACCATCATGATGCGGTCGCCGACAGACAGTTTCTTCTCGGAAGAGTCGCGGCTATTGGGCAGTTTCGGCGGCATGACGCCGACCGTGCCGACGAACACCAGCGGCTTGCCCGCGTAATCGCGGTCGAAGAAGAAGGCGCCGTTGACCGTAGGAATGCCGCTCTTGTTGCCGCCGTCCTCGACGCCCTTGTGGACGCCTTCGAGGATGCGACGCGGGGGCTTGGGTCCCACGGGCATATAATCTTCTTCCTCGCGCGCCGGCATGCTGGGCGGCGCGAAGCAGAAAACATCGGTATTCGCAATGGGCCGCGCGCCGAGGCCGCAGCCCAGGATATCGCGGTTGACGCCCAGGATTCCGGTGAGCGCGCCGCCGTAGGGATCGAGCGCGGAGGGCGAATTATGCGTTTCCACCTTGATGCAGAGATCGACCTGATCGTCGAAGCGCACGATGCCCGCGTTGTCGGAGAAAACGGAGATAAGCCAGTCGAGGCCGCGTTCCTTCTCAATCTCCTTCGTAGCGCGCTTGATGTAAGTTTTGTAAAGGCTGTCGATTTCGAGCGCTTTGCCTTCGGGGCCGGTATAGTCGATCTTCGCCGCGAAAATCTTGTGCTTGCAGTGCTCGCTCCAGGTCTGGGCGAAGACTTCGACCTCGACGTCGGTCGGCTGCGCGGGCAGCCCGTGCTTCGCGCGTTCGGCAATGACATCGGGCCGCCTGTAATAGCCCTGGATATGTTTCAGCTCGGGCAGCGTCAGCGCGAGGACGCGTTCTTTCGACAGTTTTTCGAGCCCGGCGTCGTCAAGATCGAGCGAAATCTCTTCGGCCTTGGGCGGATGCGCGAAAACGGCCTTGGGCATCTTGACGCCGTCGAAGCGCTTGAGCTTGACGAATTCCTTATAGGGCCAGACCTCGATTTTCTGGATCAGCTCATTCGCCAGCAATTCGCGCGCGACTTTTTTCGCACCCACCTCGTTCACTTGGCCGAACAGGAAATAGAGGCTGCCGCTCGCTACTTCAGACGGGCAGCCGGTGAGCGCGAGCGCCTCTTCCGCCGAACGCGCCGGATTGTCGGTAACGCCGGGACGGTAGGAGATTTCAGCCACAAACGATGGTTCCGGCCCTTTCAGCGCCTGTTCGGCACCCGCGAAGGACACGGCCTGCAGCACCGGATCGCCAAAAACGGTTTTCACCGAAGCGGAAAGATTACGGGCGGAAGCGGCCGGCGCAATACGGTACACTTTCGCTTCCTCGATGGCCGTCAGGGGCACGTCGAGATATTCGCGCGCCTCGCGCGTCCATTTCTCCAGACGGCGGTCGGCGATCTGCGCTGTGACCTCGATCCTTACCGCTGCGCCCATTTTTCCTTCGTCCCTTCTCCGCCCAGGCGGACGATCTTCTTGTCCGAGCCGGGAATATTTGCCAGCGCGACCTCGTCGTTGATGAGGCGCTGCAGGAATTCCGCGTAAATTTCGTATTCGAGCTGCATGCCGCGCGCGCGGAAGGCCTCGAATTCCTCTTCCTCCTCGCGTTCGAAGGCGCGCTGCAGGATGATGGGGCCGGTATCGACGCCCTCGTCGACAAAATGCAGCGTCACCCCCGCGATCTTCACCCCGGCGTTGAAGGCCTGAAGATAGCTGTCGGCGCCCGGAAAGGCGGGCAACAGCGACGGGTGGATGTTCACGACCCGGTTGACGCCCAAGGTCTCGTCGCGGAATTCGCGCAGGAACTCGGGGCTCAAGATGCGCATGTAGCCGGCCAGGAAAATCCAGTCGACCTTGTTCTTGCGCAGCACATCCATGATGGCGGCTTCGTGCGCCACCTTGTCCATGCCGCCCTTGCGCGGGACGACTTCGCAGGCGGTCGCGAATTTCTTGGCGCGCTCGATCACGCCGGCATAGGGCTGGTCGGTCAAAATCAGCAAAATCTGGAGGCCGGGATATTTTTCCGCGTGGCGCAGGATATTCTCGGCATTGCTGCCGTTGCCGGAGGCAAAAACCGCGCCGCGGATGATTTTACCTGTTTTTCCCAATGTCCTTCCTCCAATGCGCGCCCTTGAAGCGGATGCCGCTGATGGTGCGGTACGCGATGTCGCGGGCTTCTTCCATCGTGCCGGCGAGCGCCGTGACGCCCAGCACCCGGCCGCCTTCATTCGTCCAGCCGCCGTCTTTCTTCTTCGCGCCCATGACGAACAACAGCCCGTTGTCGTTGACGCCAGGTTCCAGCATGCTTTCGGGCAGCTCGATGCGCTGGCCGAGCACCATGCCGCCGCCGAAAGTCTCGGGATAGCCTTCCGAGGCCATGACGACATGGACCGCCGCGCTTTCCTTCAGCGCGACTTTCTCCGACTTTAGCTCGCCCTTGGCGGCGCGCAGGAACAGGGGCACGATGTCGCCGTCGATCAGCGGCATCAGGATCTGCGTTTCCGGGTCGCCGAAGCGCGTGTTGAATTCGATCACCTTCACGTTGTCGCCGTCGATCATCAGCCCCGCGAACAAAATGCCGCGAAACGGCGTGCCGCGGTCCTGCATGCCCTTGATGACAGAAGCGAAAATCTTTTCGTTTACGAAGCGGCGCGCTTTGGCCGAGGGCCAGTCTTTGGGTGCATAGCCGCCCATACCGCCGGTGTTCGGCCCCTCGTCGCCGTCGCGCACGCGCTTGTAGTCGCAGACATAACCGAGCGGCTGGAAGGTGGCGCCGTCGCAGAGCGCGAAGGCCGAGACTTCGCGGCCCGACAGTTTTTCCTCGAGCAAAATACGCTCGGACTTCACCTGGCAGGCGGGGTTGACCATGAAATCATGCAGGGTCTTTTCGGCCTCGGCACGATCATGCGTCACGACGACGCCTTTGCCGGCCGCAAGACCGTCGGCCTTGATGACGATGCCCTTATCCTCAACCGGCCAGCCTTTCAGCGCCTCGGCCGCTTCCGCATAGCTGCCGCAGATGCGATAGGGCGCGGTGGGCACATCGAACTCGGTCATGAATTGCTTGGCGAAGATTTTGGAGCTCTCCAGCTGCGCTGCCGCCTTGATGGGACCGAGAACGGCAAAGCCCGCTTTCTCAAGAACGTCGACCACGCCCGCCGCGAGCGGCTTTTCCGGACCGACCATGATCAGGTCCGCTTTCAGCTCCTGCGCCTTGGCCAGCACCAAAGTGGCATCCGCAGGATCGCCCGCGATGCAGGAGACTTTGGACAAAGCCGCCATGCCGTCGTTGCCCGGCAGCGCACAGAGACGCGCGACATCGGGCGACTGGACAATCTTCCAGGCAAGCGCATGTTCGCGCCCGCCCCCGCCCAGCAGCAACACCGATACCGCCTTGTCCGTCATGCCACCTTGTCCTTCTTCGCCGCCGCGTTTTTGACGACGTCATCGAGTTCCCAGGCGTCCGCGAACAGCGCTTTGCCGCAGAACTGGCGGGACAGCGCCTTGGCGATGCCCTTATAAACCATTTCCACGCGCTGCTTGGTGGCGGGCGCCAGAAGCGGCGGAACGAGCTTGAGCTCTTCCTTGCAGATGCGTTTCCAATCCTTCTCGCCGCGCTCGCGCGCGAGCTTCTTGGCTTCTTCCAACCCTGCGTACCAGGCGGTCGGACGATAGAAACCGCGCAACGCCTCTTTCGAGAGGTGTTGGCCGCCCTTGATGAGACGCAGCTCGTCGGGACCGATCGAGTCCACCAGCATCAGGCTGCGGTTGCCATTGCGGTCCTTCTTGCCGAAGGCGAATTCGAACTTGCCGTCCCACAGTTCCACGCCGATGGCCGCGAAGACATCCTTCAGGCGCAGCGCGATGAGGCGCGTCATGACGCCGAGCGAGCGGAATTCCTCGGCCGTCAGGCCCGCGATGCTTTGCGCGTCGGGATACGTCAGGTAACGGTCCGAGGTTTCGAGCTTGGTCGAATATTCGACGAGCGGAATGTCAAAAGTATCGCCGGTCTGCGGCGCCTTGGTCAGGCCCAGCGTCTTGCAATAATCTGCACTGCCCGTGCGCTGCAGGAGGGAGCTGCCTTCCGGCACGCCGAAGCGGAAGATGACTTCGAGCGGGACGAGCGTATTTTCCGGCTGCTTCTTGTAAGCTTCGTAATCCCACACCAGCTTGCCGTCCTCGATGCGGCTGCCGGGGTCGATGACATCGACCGGCTCGACCGCAAGGCAGCGCACAGGCGAGAGGAACTCACGCGCAAGGGGCATCGGTTTCGCGTCATGATCGACGAGGCCCAGCGCGTGGTGCTTCACGCCGCTTTCGCGCAAAAGCCGCAACGTACCTTCATTCGCCAGCTCTTCCGGCGCCTGCCAGTGCTGCCAGTTCTCTGCCTTGCCGAGGAAGTCGAAGAAGAACCAGGCCATGAAAGCCAGCGATTCACCCTTGCCGGCGAGGACATCGGGCATCTGGCCCCAGTCAAAAATGGAGTAGCGGTCGGAGAATTCGAAGACATAGGGCGACTCGCCCTCTTCTCCGCGAACGTTTTTAACCGATCCTTCGTAAATGATGCCTGGCAGCGTCATGCGGCTCTCCCTTGCAGAACTTTCGCGGCGCCTGCCAGTCTTGCGACCGAGGCGACGGCGTTGCGCGTGTTGTTGGCGCCCAGCCACAGGCCGCCTTTTTTCGTCCATTCCAGGACCGGCAGGTAATTCTCGGGCTTCTGCGCGTCCGCCTTCGTCAGGAAGGGCACATGCAGCCGCAGCCCGTCGGCGACCTGCGAAGCGTCCGTCACGAAGAAGACGTTGAAGGCTTCGCGCGCTTCCGTATCCGACAGCGAGACGTCGAGGCGCTTGTCCTTCGCGGCGGTCTTGGCCTTTTCGATCTCGGCCAGCAGTTCGGGATGCGTCATGAGTTTTTTGTCGGGCACCACGAAGTTCACGCGCGCGAAATTCGCAGGCGATGCTTTATAGGCTTTGAGGAACGACACGATAGCGTCGGCGCGGCCCGGGCCGCAGGTCATGACGGGGACGCCGGGCGGCATCTGCGCGATCGAGGCCAGGCTGTCGAGCCCGCCGAACTGCGCGTTGACCGGAACGCCGAAGACGGGGATTTTCGTCATCGCCGCCACGACGCCCGGCAGGGCCGCCGCAAGGCCGGCGCCGGCGATGACCGCGTCGCCTTCCCATTCGGACATTTTATGCTGGAGCTTTTCGAGATCGCGGTGCGCTGAGATGACCTGGTATTCGACCTCGAAACCGGGTTTCAGCGCCGCGCAGATCGGCTGCGCCGTCGTCTCGTCGGAGGTGCTGCCGAAGACCACCAGAATTTTCATGTTCGTCCCCCTTATCCGTTTAAAAATAAACTCAACCCGCCGCGCGTGCCTTTTGCCTCTCTTTCGAAAAATGTTCGCCTTCGGCGACCGCGGTCGGATACTTTTTGTTGACGCAGGCCATGCATAGTTTTGATACGCCGATCGCCTGGCGCATGTCCTCTTCGTCGAGATAAATGACTTTTTTCACGCCGAGCAGTTCGGCCAGTTCCTCGGCGCTCTTGTCATGCGCGACGAGGCCCTGTGAATCGGGAAAGTCGATGCCGTAGAAGCACGGATGGCGGATCGGCGGGCAGGTGATGCCAAGCGTCACTTCCTTCGCGCCGTATTTCTTCAGCAGCGAAACGATGCGCTTCGACGTCGTGCCGCGCACGATGGAATCATCGATAAGGAGGATGCTTTTGCCTTCGATCTCGCCGACGATGGGGCTGAGCTTGAGCTCCACCGCATGCTCGCGCTTGTCCTGATGGCTGAGGATAAAGCTGCGCGCGACATAGCGGTTTTTGATGAGGCCTTCGCGATAGGGCAGCTTCAGCGCATCGGCGACCGAAATCGCCGCGGTGCGCGAGGTGTCAGGCACGGGCATGACGACGTCGGGCCTGATCTCGCCCGCCTCAATAGCGGTGCGGGCCTTGGCGCCCAGGCGCTCGCCGAACTTCAGGCGCACGCCGTAAACAGGCTGGTGGTCGATGGCGCTTTCGGCGCCCGAGAAATAAACCCATTCGAACATGCAGTGCGCGCGCTCATTATCCTTCTTCACGACGGCGCTTTGGAAATTTCCCTTGGTGTCGATGAAGATGACTTCGCCCGGCTCGACATCGCGCAGATATTGATAACCCAGATAGGTCATCGCGATGGTTTCCGAGGCGAGGCACCAGGTCTTGACGCCGTTTTCCTCTTTTACGCCGAGCGCGAGCGGACGGATGCCTTTCGGGTCGCGGAACGCAACGAGCCCCTGCCCCGCAATCAGCCCCAGCACCGCATAACCGCCGATGACGGTTTCGAACATCTTGGCTGCGGCGTTCTTGATATTGTCGAAGGTGAAGGTCTTTTCGGTCGGCAACGGCTGGCCGTTCATCAGGAAGTGGCCCCAGTAGTGGATGAGCACTTCGAGGTCGTTCGCGGTCAGCAGCTGGTGGCGGAAGTTTTCCGACAGCTCCTGCTTGAGGCTGTAGTAATTGAGCGCGTTGCCGTTGTGGACCATGCCGAGGCCGAAGGGAATGCCTTCGACCATGGGCTGGATGTCGCGCTTGCCGTCGCCGCCGGCGGTGGCGTAGCGCGTATGGCCTATGGCCATGAAGCCGTTGAGCTTTTCGATTTTTTCCTGGCTGAATACGCTGGCGACGAGGCCGAGGTCTTTTTCCATAGCAAACATACGGGATTTGGAATCATAGGTCAGGATTCCGGCCGCGTCTTGTCCGCGATGCTGCAATGCGAGAAGGCCTTTATAGGCTTCATAGGCGGCAGCACAGGACACTCCTCGACTCCCGAGCGATTCAGGGCCGATAATGCCAATAATTCCGCACATTTAGCGATATACCTGTTCAATCAGGAGGAGCGTGATTGGTAAGCGGATTATATAGGCTTCCCCAAAAGTATTACCAGTGAATTCTGACTCCAATTTTTAACGGCGAAACGGGCCTGTGGAAAAGGCTTTCAATATCAATACGACAAATCAGCCGGGCATTCTAAAGCCTTTTCACTGGTGCTATGATTTTCTCCACAACCGGAGGGAAAGCCAATGTCAGCCATCACCCAACTCAACGTCGCTGCGCTTGCGGATCGCGCCAAGAATATCCTGCTGGAGCCCGCGAAGGAATGGGACAAGATCGCTGGCGAAACGCCCACGCTGCAGGATTTATTTGCGCGCTACGTCGCGATACTGGCGGTGATCCCCGCGATCTGCGGCTTTATCGGCGACATGGCTTTTGGTGTCGGCATCCGCTACGCCTTCCGCGCGCTGATCATGGGCTATGTCCTCAGCTTTATCGGCCCGATCGTGGGCGGCTTCGCCGCGGATTACCTGGCGCCGCAGTTCGGCGGGAAAGCCGATCGCAATAACGCCTTCAAACTCGTCGTCTACTCGATGACCGCGGCTTGGCTGGCGGGCGCCTTCGCCATCGTTCCCGCGCTGAGCATACTCGGCATCGCCGGCCTTTATGCCATTTACCTGTTCTACCTCGGCGCAACCAAGCTGATGGGCATCCCGAAAGAAAACGCCGGAACCTTTACTGCCTCCGTCGCTATCGTGTCGATGATGATTACCGGTCTGGTCGTATTGTTCATTACCCTTACTTAGCATTATGAAAAAATAGGCCGCGCTTCCCTATTGTCAGCGGCTGAAGCTTCGGTATAGTCCCGTTATCAAAAATGATCGCGGGATAACCGGATGGCACGTCGCATTACGAAGCTGGCGCTGGGTGCTGCTTTGGCAGTTGGCCTTTTCAAGGGAACGCAGGCGGGTTTCGACCCTACGCCCGGCAAACTGACGCCCCTCTTCGACGACGAAGCGGCCAAAACGGGCAAAAAGCCGGTCCCGGATTACAAGCTTCCCTCCGCCGTGGCGCCGGTGAACGTCGACGAAGTCTGGCGCATCCGCATCGGCTCGTGGGAAATGGCGGGCGGCGGTCATCATACTTTCCTCGAATTCGGCCCCGACAAGGCGCTGTCGAAAGCGAACCCGTCGGGCAATGAGCTCTACCAGATCCAGGGCATCGCGATGGACGAGAAGCGCCTGACCTGGGCGATGCTGGATTTCAAGAATGTGAACGCCTATACGCGCTATGCCGACGGCGATTACGTGCTGAAAGCCTTCGGCACCAATGACGATCACAACCGCAAGGTTTTCGGCAAGGAGCCGATGTCTTACGTCGACCTTTTCTACGGCTCGAAGGACGATGTGCTGAAGATGTACATGGACTGCCTCGCGCTCACCGTCGACATCAACCTGAAAAGCGACGATTACAAGCTGCTCGACCAGAACAGCAACAGCGTGCAGCGCACGATGCTGGAGGCGCTGGGCTTCCCGGTGCCGGGGCTCTATGCGCCGCACAAGCTGAACACGATCGACAACAACCGCATCTGGACGCCGGGCATGGAGTTGAGCCTGCTGCCCAAGGGCTGGGACCGCGAGAAAGTGCGCGAACAGGGCGGCTATGCCGACCTTTCCGGCGACAAGCTGGAAGCGGCGGCGCGCAAGCTGTCGCTGGGCCAGAAGGGCGTCTGGATCAAGGAGCGCAGCCGTCCCGATTATAAGCCCGGCATGTAAATCCAATTCAGTACGTAAACCCCATCTAACCTGTATGGATTATATGGGAAATTGAATTCCGCGGTTTTTCAGGCGCTTAAAGACATTTTGCGGCGAAGTTAACACCTGACACTTCGAATCTCTCTACGCTGGGAATCAATGGCAACATTGATACCGCAGCGCACCGACAGCCTTCCCGACGCGCACAAGCTTCAAGCGCAATTCGCGCTTGCCGCTTTCGCCACCATCAAGACGAAGAACCTCGCCTACGTCAGCATCCCGATCACCAGCGGCAAGCGCCTCTATGATTACATGGAGCGCAGCCGCTTTCGCAGCGCCGACGAAGCCAAGGCCGATCACGACGCCTTCTTCAAAAACGTCGTCTCGCCCAATTTCGAAGCCGGATTGAAAGCCAGCAACGAATGGGCGGCGAAAATGAACGGCGCCGTCATCGCGCCGGTCGAATTCGAAAAGCACCTGCGCACCCACAGCCAGGTCACCTGGGGCCAGGATGATTTCATGGGTATGTGGATCCCGCTCATCAAGGAAAAGATCACGCATATGGCGATGGTCGACGGCTGGGAATATTCCAACGGCTCGGGCGAGGAATATCTGCAGGCCGCGCTGATGCAGATGGGCCGCGCCGAGCGCAGCAACATCACGATCTCGGACGAGCGCGGCAAGCCCATGCGCCTCGACGAAGGAATTAAGTTATTGGGCGATGCTTTTATCACGCTGACCGAGCGCGGGATCAAGCCGCGCAACATGGCGGAAACGCTGGGTATCCTGATCGAGGCCGAGCAGCGCTTTTATCGCGAACAATCGATCGGCCGCCCCGAAGATGCGCGCCGCGCGGCGGCGAAACCGTCGATGCCGGCCTATGACCATGCCGCCGTGGTTGCCATCGGCGAACAGGTGCGCGATATTCTGCGCCACGATTATCCCGACATCCTGCCAACCCTGCAGAAAGTGTCGAGCTATGATTTTTCGCCGCTGAATGCCCTGTTCCGCAAGCAGCCGCCCGTCCGCACCCCCGCCCTCGCCGCCTGAAAGGAAGATTTGAATGAAAAACCTCCCCGAAAAGCTCCAGAAACTCGTCGACGCGGCGAAGCTGGCGACGCCCTCGAAAGACGCGGCGGCGGTGGGATTGCACAGCCTTGACCTGACCAGCCTCAACGATGACGACACGCCCGAGAAAATCGACGCGCTGACGAAGAAGGCCGATCAGGGCAAGCTTGGTCATGTGGCCGCGACCTGCGTTTATCCGCAGTTCCTGACGCAGGTGTTCAATGCGACCGCGAAGAAGGGCATAAATAATGCGACAGTGCTGAACTTCCCCTCAGGTACCGGCACGGTCGAGCAGACCTATATGGACACCAAGAAAGCGATTTTGAGCGGCGCGAACGAGGTCGATATCGTTCTCGACTACAACAGCTTCCTCAAAGGCGGCGACGCGCATGCGAAAGAGCTGCTGGACGCCTGCCGCGAAGCCAGCATGGGTTTCGCCAAGATGAAGGTCATCCTCGAAAGCGCCGCTTTCGACGACTACCGCGATCTTTCCGCCGCCTCCCGCCTTGCGCTGGCCTCGGGCGCCGACTTCATCAAGACCTCGACCGGCAAGAGTCCCGCGGGCGGCGCTTCCCTCGAAGCCGCGGCCACGATGCTCGAAGCCATCATCGACACGGGCAGCCATGCGGGCCTGAAAGTTTCCGGCGGCGTCAAATCCGTCACCGACGTCGCGCAATATATCGCGCTCTCGAAAAGCATGATGGGCGACAACTGGATTTCCACCAACACCTTCCGCATCGGTGCGAGTGGCGTTCTCAACGATATTTTGAAGACGTTGGGACAGGCGGCGGCACCTGCTGCACCATCGGCGCCTGGGTATTAAAAAACTTTCACAACCATCCCCACCCCGGACCAGCGAGCCGCAGGCGAGCGCCAGTTCCGGGGTGGCAATTATTTTAGAGTTCCAGCGCTCAATTCCGTCGCCGCTTTCTTATCGCCATCCTTTGCGGCGTGGTTGAGCAGCTGGCGATAGAGGTCCTTGTTGCTATAGCGCACTTCCTCTGCGGCGTAGTATTCGGCGAGCGGCTGGTGCCCGTAGGCGGCGAGCGAGAGCCAGGTCGAGGCGCGGTCGCGGCTTAGGTTGACGAAGCTGTAGTAGAGGTACAGCGCGAAGGAATCGTCGCGCTGGCCCATGATCGCATTGAAGGCCATGGCGCCCAGCGCGTCACAGTTCTGCGGCATGAAGATCGTGTTGCCGAAGATGGCTTTCGAATGATCGAGGCTGGCGGCTATTTTCCGGCACGTCTCTCCGGTCAGCGCAACGCCATCGCTCTGGAAGCATGTCGTGATGTTCTGCGCGTTCGGCAGCTGCAGGCCGTTCTTCGGGTCGGTGACAACTGTCGAACCGTCGGGATACCACCAGAGCGGGCCGTTAGCGCCTGTCACTTCGTTGCCGAGAATGGAATGAAGCTCCTTGGCGAAGGGCGCGGAGCCCGCCGTGGAATAAGGCCAGTGCAAAATAATCTTCGCATCCGGCTTATAATCCGGGCTCGCCTTGATCATCCCCGCCACCTCACCGGCGCTTAATGGATGCGGATCGTTGGGGCCGATGGCGAATTCGGCGTTGCCGATGCCGCCAATGGTGAACAACCCCGGCGTGCCCTTGCCGCCCGCCTGCGTATAGGCGTAAAGCTTTTCTTCGGGTTGGTGTTCCATGCCGGCGGGGCAGCCGCCCACTTTATGATCCGCCGCTTCCCGCAATCTCTTTTCGACGTCGGGCAGGTCGGCCTGATTCATCAGCAGCTTCGCCGTGTCATGGATTTTCTTCCACTCTACCACGGGCGCGCCGAGGGTCATGAGGATGACGGTGTCGGTCGCATCGTTCCAGAAGCCGGAATAGGCGATGTGGAATTTGTGCTTGCCCTGCCCCGGCACCGTGTCTTCGGTTTCCAGACACGCGCGGCGCAGCGAGGGAAAGTTTTTGTCGTCGCAATCGCCGAGGCTCGACGGCAAGGCTTTCGCCGCCGCCTTTTTCTTCGCGAAATAATCCGCCACGAAGTCGCGCGGCGATTTTTTCGTGCCGCGCTCGACACCTTGCAATAACTGGATGCGCAGGCCGGTCTGGTAACCCTTCTTCGCGGACGGGTCTTCGCGTGAAATGATCCAGGTGTAGCCGCGCGGATCATAGGCGCGGTCGTAGAACCAGCCCTTTGGCTTCAGCACCCGCGCGCCGACAGGGTCGAGCACCTGCACCCCATATCCTTCGGGCGCTTTGAACGGCGTTTTCGCGGGTTGAAATTCCCCCGCCCAGCTCGTGGCCGCTGCGGTGGGTGCGGCTTTTTTCTTCGGCGCGGCGTGATGTTTCTTGGCCATCGCGGGCGAGGCCACCAAGAGCGCCAGAAGCAGCGCGGAGATCAGGTTTTTCGCGTTCATAACAAGGGCACTCTATCAGACGCTCGCGCAAAATTCCCCCTTGCTTTTCTTCACATAAAGCCCTATCCCGGAAGGGCTTAGACAACAGAAAACCGGAGCCTTTCGCGCATGGGATGGCGCAAAAGAACAATGGCGGCCGCGCTTGGAATCGCACTGGTGGTGCCCATCGCGCGTGCACCCGAAACGGCGCGCGCGAAAGACGCCATCACCACGCTTTTCAATGAAAAGGTGCGCGGCATCAAGGCGCCCGATGCGCCGGCGTACGACCCGGATATCTGGAACGATTTCGATAGCGACAAGACGGACCAATTTTACGCTCGGCATCAGAAGCAGCTCGGCAAGATCGTCGCGATCGAAAAAGAACGCATGTACGTCTGGCCGCTGGCGCAAGTGCTGTACAAATACGACAATGCGCAGATGCACAGGCGCTATGGGCTGACGCTCGCCGAAGCAAAAGAATTCCGCCAGGCCTTCGACGACATGACGGAGGGGCGGCAACTGCGCAACAACTGCTATTCCTACGCCATCGACCACCCCGATAATCCGCCGGGGTGGAAACTGTCGCCCGGCGAAAAGGCGGGCCTTGGCATCGCGAAGAAAAGCCAGTTCGATGCGAAGGACCTTGCGCGCCTGGTCGAGGCGGACGGGCTGCTGCCGGCGGGAGCCAATCCTGTGCCCAAGAAAGGCTATTACCTTGTCGCGATGTTCTTTATCCCGCGCGACGATTTCCACTTTCTGCGCCAGGACCGGGACGGCAACTGGTCGCACAAGCCGGGCGACGAGGAAGTCACCAACCTCGACTTCGACGGCAAGCCGATCACCGATCCGAAACAGGCGGCGCTGGGCAAGTACCAGTTCATTTCATATTTCTATGTGCCGTCGGGCGGGCTGAAGTTCCAGCACCCCGACCATCAGCCGGTGAAACCGAAGCCTACGGCGCCGCGCAAGCCGTAATGACGATCAAACTTCTTTAAATCCGAGCACGGCTTTTGCGCCGCTGCGGTCCTCGCATGCAGCGAAAGCCCTAACTTCGAGATCCGCAATCTTTCGCTGGATGGCGTTTTCCGGCATGAAAGGGGCGATCGCGCGGGTGGACACGTTCGCGAATTCCGAGGACATATAGACCTTGCCAAAAAAGTCTTTGTAACAGCCCGGGATCATGTCGTCGGTCAGCTTCAGCTTTACCGCCAGCGCGACAGAGGCAACGGCAGTGAGCGGCTTGTCGACAAAAGTGCGGTAAAGCTTTTCGCCAGTGCTCAGTTCTTTCCTGCACAGCGTTCTCAGCTGTTCGCTGAATTCGGTGCAGGAAACGATTTTGTTGGCGGCGAACGAGAAATCATCTTTGAGTTTCATGGCATACCTTTCTTCAAATTTATAGCGGCGCGGCATCGCTGCCGCCGTCGACGGGCCGGAAGGAAATCTCTGAAGAAGGAGGGGAAGCCTCAAGTTCAATCCGCCATAACCAACCAGAAATAATCGCATTCACGGTTGGTTTTGCAGATTGGCGTCGCCAGATCGGGGAAGGAAACCTGTTAAACACTCCCCGGGCGTAGTGGCCCACTGCTTGGGCGCAACAATATCGATTCTCCATAGTTATGTCAACTAAATATTTCCATTCGCCCTATTCCACTTTGCGGCAATAATCCTTGAATATGGCTGAAAGGATTTAACGATATGAGAACAACAATCTTCCTCGCGCTCGCCGCGGCCATGCTGTGGTCGACCCCCTCTTCCGCCATCGTGGCCAAGCTGCCGCACAAGGCGGATGATGCGCCCGTCTTCGCCTGCACGCCGAAAGATTTCACGCTGGTGAAGGACGACAAGGGCCTGCACCTGCATGGCACGCTCGAGGTCGCGGCCGACGGCTATGTTTCCTATGCGGTCGAGGAGGAAGAACCCGGCCCCGACGGCAGCCTGCATGGCACGCTGCATGTGACGGCGCCGCAGGGCAAGGATAATGCGCCTTCCAAAATCGGAATCGATTACACCTTCAAGGGCGAAGGCGACCGGATGAGCCTGAGCATCGACGGCCCCGGCACCTCGTCCGGCAAGATCGAATGCAAAGTGGCGGAGAGCGCGCAATGAGCAAGGCAAAGATGGTGAAAATCGGCATCCTGGGCGGCGCGGGCCGCATGGGACAGATGATCGCGCGCGAGATCCTGAGCGGGCGCTACAAGGCGAAGATCGCCGCCGTGGTCGAGCATAAGAAAAGCTGGGCCATCGGCAAGGACATCGGCGTCATCCTGGGTCTTGATCCGGCGGGCGTCACCGTGACGACGGATAAGGAGGAGGCTTTTGACGTTTCGGACGTGCTGATCGATTTCACCACCCCAAAGGCGACGCTGGAACATGCGGAACTCTCGTTCCGCCACGGCAAGCCGCTCGTCGTCGGCACCACGGGACTGACTTCGGCCGAAATGGCGGCGATCAAGACCGCCGCGAAAAAGGCCCCGATGCTCCAGGCCGCGAACATGAGCGTCGGCGTCAACCTGCTCCAGGCGATGGTCGAGCATATGGCCACAATGCTCGACGATGAATACGACATCGAGATTTTCGAGGCGCACCATCGCCACAAGGTCGACGCACCCTCCGGCACCGCCTATGCGCTGGGGGTCGCCGCCGCGCGCGGCCGCGGCGTCAAGCTGGAAGACGCGATCATGCCGGCGCGTTTCGGCGCGATCGGTGCGCGGCCGAAGGGCGCGATCGGCTTTTCGGTCTTCCGCGGCGGCGATGTGGTCGGCGACCACACCGTTACTTTCGCGGGCGACGGCGAGCGCATCGAACTGTCGCACAAGGCTTCCGACCGCAGCCTGTTCGCGCGTGGCGCGCTCAAGGCCGCCCTCTGGCTCGCCCACCAGAAGCCGGGATTCTATGCAATGAAAGACGTGTTGGGTCTTTAAGGTCCGAGGCGCTTCTTCCCGAGGCCGCCCAGGACAGACGCATCCGCCGTGCCACCGGATTTGTGGAGCTCGGCCAGCGCGGTTTCCAGCAGGCCCCTGCCGAGATGATCGAAGGAATCCGTCTGCGCTGTCTCCGCGCGCGTCTCAAGGTTCTGGTGGATGATCGTACGCTCGCGGCTTTCGAAGTTGAAAATTTCCGTGATGCGGTAGCCGATCGTTTCCTCGACGCAGACATGAGCGACGCGTTCGCCCGCGAGTTTCTTCCATTCGCGGCTGCCCTGGCCTTCAGGGGTAGCGCGGCTGCGAACCGACGGCGTCAGCGGATGGAGGATTTCCACGATCTCGCCGTTATTCTGTTTCTGGGCCATGAATAAGGGCGTGCGATTGGCGTTGTTGCGCGCAGACGCGTCGGCGCCGCGCTCGATCAGCAGCGCCACAAGCTCGGCATGGCCGTTGTGCGCTGCGATGTGCAACGGGCGGTCGCCACTGCCGTCCTGCGTTTCCAGCATTTCGGAAGCGCGGTCCAGCAGCACCCGCGCGGCCTTCTCACGCCCGTCCTTGGCAGCCAGGTGCAGCAGGCTGCCGCCGCCCGACGGCGTGCTGCCGAGAAGCTCAGGCTGCTTGTCGAGCAGCAGGCAGATGATGTCGGCGCGATCCATCTCGACCGCCCGCTGGATCATCGGCAGCTGATAGTTACGCACCTTGTCGTCGGGGAGCGCGCCGTGCTCGAGCAGAAACCGGACGGCCTCTTCGCCGCCGGCGGTGACCGCGCGGTATAAAGCGGTTCCGTAATAGCCGTCGTCGGAATTGATATCGGCGCCCTCGGCAAGAAGCGCTCTCATGCGTTCGATGTCCCCACTTGCGCCTGCATCGCGCAGCTTGCCGTTCTTGAATATCGTCATGGTCAGGCGCCGCCTGACCGCGGCGGCGGCAGCTTATTGAGCCGGTCGGTCAGCGCGGTTTCGGGGACATTGCCGCCGAGCGCCTGCAGCTCAAGACGCGCCGCCTCGATCGCGGCCTTGTCGGCGAAGTCCTCGAAAGAGCGGCTGTCCGTCTGGTCGGCGCGGGTTTCGAGGTTATGGACGATGCGCAGCCGCTCGCGGCTTTCGAAGTTGAAAATCTCGGTAATGCGGTAGCCGATCTGCTCCTCCGTCATGACGCGTGCGATGCGCTTGCCGGACAGCTTCTTCCACTCCTCGTCGGGTTCTTCAGGCGCCGCGCGATATCGCGTCACCGGCGTGAGCGGCCGCAGGATTTCAATCGACGCCAGCTGGTTCTTGGCCTGCGCCAGGAACAGCGGCGTACGGTTGGAGCTGTTGCGCGCGGCGGGCTCGGCGCCCTTTTCCAGCAGCAGCGCGACGATTTCCGCATGTCCCGACAGCGCCGCCAGGTGCAGCGGCGTATCGCCTTCGCCGTTCTTGGCATTGACGAGGCCGGGCCGGCGCTCCATCAGCAGGCGGACGATAGGTTCCCGGCCGCCCATGGCGGCAACGTGCAGCGGCGTCGACCCTTGTTCGTCGATAGCGTCGATCGTCTCGGGCTTCTTGTCGAGGATCAGGCGGGCGATCTCCGTATAGCCCCTGCCGGCCGCCATGTGCAGCAGCGTGCCGTCGATGCGGATACGTCCGCTGACGGTCGCGCCATGCTCGATCAAAAGCCGCACGGCGTCGGTGCAGCCCCGGTTCAGCGCATCGCGCGTCACGGTATCGCCATAGCTGTCCGCCGTGTCGGGATTGGCGCCGTCCGCCAGCAAGGCCTTCACGCGGCGAACGTCATTGTGCATGGCGGCGGCGCGGAGCTTCGAATTCTTGAAAAATGTCATGCGTCAGGCTCCCGGCGGCCGTGGCAGCTTGTTGAGGCGGTCGGTCAGCGCCGTTTCGGGAACGTTGCCGCCGCGCGCCTGCAATTCCTGCCGCGCGGTTTCAATCGGCGCCTTGTCGGCGAAATCGTCGAAGGAGCGGCTTTCGATCTGGTCGGCCTTGGTCGCGAGATTGTTCACGATGCGTACGCGCTCGCGGTCGCGAAAATTGAAGATGTCGGTCAGCCGGTAGCCCAGCTGCGCATGCGTCTCGGTGCGCGCGATCTGCTGGGGCGAGAGGACGGTCCAGCCTTCGGGCTTTTCCGCTGGCTGCTCGGTCTTCAGGTTATGCTCGACCGCGAAGTCGACGACCTTTTTCATGTAAGGTTCGAGAAGCTCGGCCACTTCCGGATGGTTGCGCGCCAAGGCCCAGCCATAAGCCGTCTTGCCTTCGCTCGTGCGCAGGTTCGGATCCGCCCCCGCCTTCAGGAGATCGACGACGATATCGAAATTCCCGTGATAGGCCGCGTTGTGAATGGGCGCCCACTGGTAGTCGGACAGTTTGTTGATCTCGGCGCCGCGGGCGACCAGCAGCGCCGCAATATCCGTTTTGCCCTTGTCAGCGGCCAGATGGAGCGGCGAATACACGCCGGACATGTGCATGTTCACGTCGACGCCGCGGTCGAGTAGTTCCTTCACCTTCGCGATATCGCCCTCGATGATCGCGGCGCCCAGGCGCTGTTTTGCGAAAAAGACCCTGCCCATGCTATCTCGGTCCCTCGGGCGGGGCGAGGCGCGCGCGGGGCGCAGCCTTGGTCTCGGTCAGGAAACTCTCGTCCGCCGCGCCACCCAGGCGCACCAGCGCGGCATAGGCTTCGCCCAGCTGCTTCTGGTCGGGCAGTTCGGCAAACGGCGTCGTTTCGATGTGGTCGGCTTTCGTCTTGAGATTATAGACGATGCGGATGCGCTCCCGCGTCTCGAAGTTGAAGATGTCGGACAGCTTGTAACCGACCTCGGGCATTTCGCTGACATGCGCCACGCTTTTGGATGAGGCAAGCTTCCATTCGGGCGCGGGCGGCGGCGTTTCTTTTTTCGGCGGCGGCGGCGCAGGCTTTTCCTCCAGCTTTTTCTGCACCCCGGCCAGCAGCGCGACGATTTTCTCGTGGCCTCCCTGGTGCGCGAAGCCCAGTGCCGTCTTGCCGTTCTCGCCCTTGGCGAGCGGGTCGAAGCCCTGGTCCATCAGGATGCGCACGATCTCCTCATGCCCCTGCGCCGCGGCGAGGTGCAGTGCCGTGTTGCGCCGCCCGTCGATCTTGTCGATGAGCGACCGGTCGTATTTGTCGTGCTCGAGCAGCAGCAGGACGATATCCTTGTGGCCGAAGTGCGCGGCGAGATGCAGCAGCGTGTCCTGGCGCGCGGTATCTGCGATGAGATAATGGCCGTAATAGCGCGTGAAGTTTGCGCCGCGGCGGATCAGCATCTCCACCATGTCCTTGTGGCCGCTGATGACGGCGATCAGCAGCGCATTGGAACCGCCCCAGCTTTCATATTCGATCGGGAATCCGTCATCGAGGAACTTGCCGACCTTTTTCAGGTCGTTCCTGCGCACCGCGTTCAGAAATCGTCCTTTGCGGGTGATCGCCATTCGTTCAACTCAATTAAGGAAACAGGTGAGTATTGATAGACCAGAATGGCGGAGGGGTCAATGTTCGGGAAATGACGTGTTATGTAAATAAATGCCCGCGTCATCCCCGCGAAAGCGGGGATCCCGGCATTATTAGGAAATAGGCTCGGATGGCACGAGATCCCCGCTTTCGCGGGATGACAGCGAGAGGGCCGTCACGTCCCCTGCGGCTCGGCGGACCCGAGGTCCACCCCGCCGGCTGCCGGCACGGAGCCCGAGCGGGCGCGGCGCTTGCGCTCGGCGGCTTCTTCCTCGGCCGTGGTGCGGCCAAGCGGCTCGCCCTTGATGACCTTCGGAATCTCCTCGCCGTTCAGCGTCTCGAACTCGATGAGGGCCTTGGCCAGCGCGTGCAGCTCGTGGATGTTGTCAACGAGCGTTTTTTTCGCGCGGTCATAGGCGTCGGAGACGACCTTCTTGATCTCGGCGTCGACTTTGGCGGCGGTGGTGCCGGAGATCTGCTTCTGCTGGCCCATGGTGTAGCCCAGGAACACTTCCTCGCGGTCGCCGCCGTAGTTGATGGGGCCCAGTTCCTCGCTCATGCCCCATTCGGTGACCATGCGGCGGGCCATTTCGGTCGCCATCTTGATATCCGACGATGCGCCGGTCGTGACCTTTTCTTGGCCGAAGATCAGCTCTTCCGCGATGCGGCCGCCCATGGCGACGGCAAGGTCGGCATGGAGCTTTTCACGCGACATCGACAGACGGTCGCCTTCCGGCAGGCGCATGACCATGCCGAGCGCGCGGCCGCGCGGGATAATGGTGGCCTTGTGGATCGGGTCGGACGCCTGTTCGTGAAGCGCCACGACGGCGTGGCCGGCTTCGTGATAGGCGGTCAGGCGCTTTTCTTCTTCCGACATGACCATCGAGCGGCGCTCGGCGCCCATCATGACCTTGTCCTTGGCATCTTCGAGTTCCTGCATGCCGACGACGCGTTTGCCGCGGCGGGCGGCGAGCAGGGCTGCCTCGTTGATGAGGTTCTGGAGATCGGCGCCCGAGAAGCCGGGCGTGCCGCGCGCGATCACGCGGGCATCGACGTCCTGCGCGAGCGGAACCTTGCGCATGTGGACTTTCAGGATTTTTTCGCGGCCCGTAACATCCGGGTTCGGCACGACGACCTGGCGGTCGAAGCGGCCCGGGCGCAGGAGCGCGGGATCGAGCACGTCGGGGCGGTTGGTCGCGGCGATGAGGATGACGCCCTCGTTCGCCTCGAAGCCGTCCATCTCGACGAGCAGCTGGTTCAGCGTCTGTTCGCGTTCATCGTTGCCGCCGCCGAGGCCGGCGCCGCGATGGCGGCCGACCGCGTCGATTTCATCGATGAAGATGATGCAGGGCGCGCTCTTCTTGCCCTGTTCGAACATATCGCGGACGCGCGAAGCGCCGACGCCCACGAACATCTCGACAAAGTCGGAGCCGGAAATGGTGAAGAAGGGCACGCCCGCTTCGCCAGCGACCGCACGCGCGATCAAGGTTTTACCGGTGCCCGGGGGGCCGACGAGCAGCACGCCTTTGGGGATCTTGCCGCCGAGGCGCTGGAATTTCTGGGGATCGCGCAGGAACTCAACGACTTCCTCGAGTTCTTCCTTCGCTTCGTCAACGCCGGCAACGTCGGCAAAGGTGACGCGGCCGTTTTTCTCGGTCAGCAGCTTGGCCTTCGACTTGCCGAAGCCCATCGCCTTGCCGGACGAGCCCTGCATCTGGCGCATGAAGAAGACCCAGACGCCGATCAACAGCAGCATCGGGAACCACGACAGAAGCACGCTGAAGATGCTCGGCTGGTCGGCCGTGTCGGCGAGCGCCTTGATCTGGATGCCCTTGCCTTCGAGCTTGCTGACGACATCGGTGTTGGGCGGAATGATCACGGCGAATTTGTTGCCGTTGTGCTCGGTGCCGGTGACGAGGTCATGCTTGATCTGGATGTCGGTCACATCCTGGCTGGCGACCTTGTCCATGAAATCGCTGTAGCTGATCTCGGTGATGCCCGAAGTCATGCTGTTCTGGGCCTTGCCGAACATATTGAAGACGCCGACGAGCAGAAGCCCCACGAGCAGCCAGACAAGAAGGTTCTTGCCGAACTGGTTGTCGTTGCCGCCGCCCTGGTCGTTTTGATCTTTCATATTTTACCGCCGATTCTTCCTAAAAATGCCCATACTTCAATTATATAGTGCCAGTCAGGGGTTAAACAATCTTTAGCGTCCGTCAGCGTTTTGAGGCCGCATAAGGCAGGAAAACAACCCCGGTCTTCAGCCCCTCCATTCCCCCGTCCGGCGCCATCCAGTTAAGGTACGGAACCCCCACGAGATTCTGCCCTTTCCATAGCGCCGGAAGTGCTTTCCGGACCTTGAACGGCAAACTCTCCAACCGTGGAAAAAAGGACGCATCGGGGGTATTTTTCTGCCGCAGCAGGTTCAGCCCCTCCTCGCCCAGAATCCCGATCTCCGGCAGTTCGCCGGTGTGGGACTCGGAACGGTAACAGGATACCTGAAACCGCCCGTCCCAGACCATTCCATCTTTGACGGGAACGCGACTTGATACGCTCGATGCCTCGCGGCAGATGAAGATGTCGTCGTTTTTTCCGCCGAAAAGCTCGCAGCCCGCCAGCGTCCGGCCCGGAAAATCTGCCGCGGCCAGCTCGTGGCGCGCCTGTTCGAGCGCTTCGAAGCCGGGGGCGTAATCGCGCGGCGCGATGGCGAGCAGTGCGAGCGACAGGATGCGGCGCTGGATTTCGACCGGCAAACCGCGAAAGGGCGGCAGCTTCAGCCGCGCGAAGCCCGCTTCGTGGAGCTCCAGCACCTGTTGCGCTGCCACCTGCGCGAAGCTCTGCAGCGCTTCGCGCGCCTCCTCGAGCTTTTGCAGGGTTTGCGCGAGGCGTTGCGGCGTCAGCCCTTCGGAAGCGAGCAGCTCTTCAAACTGGCGCAGCTTGACGCGCAGGAATTGCTCGTTTTCGTTCGACGGATCTTCCGTCCAGTCCACGCCGAAGTCGCGGCACACCTGGCGCAGGTCGGCGCGGGAAAATGACAGGAGCGGCCGGACGATTTTCACACCGCCGACGGGGCGCGAGGGTGCCATGGCGGCCAGCCCGTCGAGCCCGCTGCCCTTGGACAGGCGCATCCAGAAAGTTTCCACCTGATCCTCGAGGTTATGCGCGACAGCCAGCGCGCGGATATTTTCGCGCCGGCAGGCCTCGATCAGCAGCCGGTAGCGCGCCTCGCGGGCGCGTTCCTGGATGTGCGTCGCGGGCTTGTCGCCCTCCCAGGTCAGGATGTCGTGGCGAATGCCGCGCTCCGACAGTATTTTGTGGAGGTTTTCGGCCTCTTCGCGCGAATGGGGGCGCAGGCCATGGTCGACAGTGAAGGCGCGCACAAAGCCCTTGCGGCTTTGCGTCCATTCCTGCATCAGCAGCGTCAGCGCCACGCTGTCCCCGCCGCCCGAAACGGCGACGGCGATGCTCTGGCCGACGTTGTCGAGGCCGAGTTTTTGCATCGACTGCGCGAAAAGTTCCGTAGCCTCGTTCATTCCCCACCCGTAACCCCGGCGAAAGCCGGGGTCTAAGATATTTCAACAATACATCAGGCTATCGTTATAAAAAGATCCGCCATTCCTGGCCGCAAAAGCAAGACCCCGGCTTTCGCCGGGGCTACGATCGTATTTTGGATGCGCGAAACCTGTCACGAACAGCCGAGCGTCTTCATTTCCTCGTCGGCCTTGCGTATTTCCGGCGTCTGGCCGCCCGGGAATTCTTTCTTCAATTGCGCGAAGGACAGGCAGGCATCGTCTTTCTTGCCGAGGCGCGAGAGCGACATGCCAAGCTTCAAAAGACTCGCGGCGGCTTTAGTGCCCTGCGGGTAGTCTTGATACCCCTGCGCGAACAGCTTGGCCGACTGTTTGAAGTCGCCGCGCGCGAAAAAGGTTTCCGCGAGCCAGTACTGCGCATTCGACGCGAGCGGATGCGTCGGGTATTCCGTCATGAACTGCTGGAATTTTTCGGCGGCGGTATCGTATTTCTGGCCGCTGATGTCGCTGAAAGCGTCTTCATAGAGCGCGTCGGCCGATCCGGCGCCGCGGGAGGCCAGTTGGCCGTAAGAGCGCTGCGGCGGCGGGCTGCGGTCGATGCCGTTCTGGTCGAGCGGCTGCGCCTGCACTTGCTGGGGCTGCGGCGTCGTCTGCGCATAGGGATAGGCCGCCGTGCGGTTCGCCGGCGCTGCGGTATAATTATCCGCCTGCTGGCGGTCGAGACGTTCTTTGAGCTGCTGGATGTCGTAAGACATCTGCTCGAGCTTGCCGGTCAGCTGGCGGTTCTGCTGTTCGAGCTGGCTGATGCGGTCTTCGTAAGCCGCGGCGCTACCGCCGTCCGCGCATGTCGCCTGCACCTCGGGCATCGGTCCGCCTTTGTAAACGGTACGGCTCAAGGTCTGGACCTGGTTTTCGAGCTGGTCGAGCCGGCTCATGAGCTGGGAATTATCCTGGTTCTGCGAAAAAGCAGCCGTGGCCGGCGCCGCGGCCATCAGCGCAACGAACAAGGCTCCTGTCGTGAACAGGAGCCCGGTCCGAAAAGCTTTTACAGGTTTTGTGCTCATCCCCAACTTACTCTCAAATGGCATCAACCTTTTAATATAGGCCGTTTTATTGAACGACCATGACCCCGCGGCGGTTTTGCGCCCAGGATGTTTCATCCGAACCCAGCACGGCCGGGCGTTCCTTGCCATAGGAAATCGTCTGCACGCGGCCGGCCTCGACACCGTTGGCGACGAGATAGTTACGCACCGCCATCGCGCGCTTTTCGCCCAGCGCCAGGTTGTATTCGCGGGTGCCGCGCTCGTCGCAATGGCCTTCGATCATCACGTTGACGCTGGGATAAGTCTTCAGCCACTGCGCCTGGTGTTCGATGGTCGTGCGGGCCTGCGGCGTGAGGTCGAACTGGTCGTAGCCGAAGAACACGCGGTCGCCGACTTCGGCCACCAGCTGCGCTTCGGAGCCGGGCGGATAGTTGCCGCCGCCGACCACGCCGGTAGGACCGGTGGTCGTGGTGGTCGCCGCGCCTTCGTTCACCGAAGCCTGGTTAGATTCATTGGCGTTCTTGTGGCAGCCCGAAAGCAAAGCCAGAACGGCGAGAACAGCGATAAAACGACGCGCACCCATAGATCGTATCTCCTTGATTATATTATTTGTCGATTGTCCAGAATTTGCCCCTGTGTATTTTTTATACTTCCGGAGCTGAAATCTCAAGACTCTTCTGCATTTTTCGAGAGATTTTGCTGGCTTTGGCCCCTGTACAACATACCTGAATTGACCTAGGTTCCTGCATGCCCATGATGTCCGCCGTACAACAGCCACTTTCTTTGTCATATCTCGACGCGCTCAATCCCGCGCAGCGCGAAGCCGTCGAAACGACGGACGGACCCGTCCTTGTTTTAGCCGGCGCCGGCACCGGCAAGACTAAAGTGCTGACCACGCGTCTTGGCCATCTGCTGCAAACGAGGCGCGCTTTCCCCTCGCAGATCCTGGCCGTCACCTTCACGAACAAGGCCGCGATGGAAATGAAACGGCGCGTCTCGGACATGCTAGGCGGCGCGCCGGTCGAAGGCTGGTGGCTGGGCACTTTCCATTCGCTGGCTGCGCGCATGCTGCGCCGCCATGCCGAGCTGGTCGGGCTGAAATCGAATTTCACCATCCTCGACGACGACGACCAGATCCGCCTGCTCAAACAATTGCTCGAAGCCGAAAATATCGACGCCAAAAAATGGCCGCCGCGCCTGCTGATGAGCTTCATCCAGCGCTGGAAGGATCGCGCGCAGGGACCTTCCGCCGTGCCGGCGGGCGAGGCGCAGGAGATTGCGAACGGCATCCTGCCGCGCCTCTATGCCGCTTACCAGGAACGGCTGAAAATCCTGAACGCCTGCGATTTCGGCGACCTGCTGCTGCACATGATCACGATATTCAAGAGCGCGCATCCCGACGTGCTGTTGGAATACCAGAACCGCTTCAAATACATCCTCGTCGACGAATATCAGGACACCAACGTCGCGCAATACCAGTGGCTGCGATTGCTTGCCCAGAAGAGCCGCAACATCTGCTGCGTGGGCGACGACGACCAGTCGATCTACGGCTGGCGCGGCGCCGAGATCGGCAACATCCTGAAGTTCGAGCAGGACTTCCCCGGCGCGAAGATCGTCCGCCTCGAGCAGAACTACCGCTCGACGCAGCACATTCTTTCCGCTGCCAACGGCGTCATCGCGCACAACAAGGGCCGCCTCGGCAAGAACCTGTGGAGCGCGGACCTCGAAGGCGAAAAAGTGACCCTGCGCGGCGTCTGGGACGGGCCGCAGGAAGCGCAGATGATCGCCGAACAGATCGAGAGCCTGCAGCGTAAGCAGGTTCCTCTCGGTGAAGTCGCGGTTCTCGTGCGCGCGAGCTGGCAGACGCGCGAGTTCGAGGAACGCTTCATCAAGGAAAGCATCCCCTACAAGGTCATCGGCGGCCTGCGCTTCTACGAGCGCCAGGAAATCCGCGATGCCATCGCTTACCTGCGCGTCATTGTGCAGCCCGACGACGATCTGGCCTTCGAACGCATCATCAACGTGCCCAAGCGCGGCATCGGCGACGCAACGCTGCAGATCATCCACAAACTGGCCCGCGCGAAGCACCTGCCGCTCTATGCCGCTCTGCGCGAGCTTTTGGAGACCGCGGAATTCAAGCCTAAGGTGCGCGACACCCTGCGCAACCTGATGCGCGATTTCGACCGCTGGCGCGGGCAGCTGCGCGACCTGTCGCATGTGGAGCTAGCCCAGACCGTGATGGAAGAATCCGGCTATACCGACATGTGGAAGGCCGACAAATCGCCCGAAGCGCCCGGACGCCTCGAAAACCTGAAGGAATTCGTCAGCGCGCTGGCCGAATTCGAGACCATCGACAATTTCCTCGAGCACGTCTCGCTCGTCATGGAAAATCAGGGCAAAGAAAGCGGCGACATGGTGTCGGTCATGACGCTGCACAGCGCCAAGGGCCTCGAGTTCGAAGCCGTCTTCCTCCCGGGCTGGGAAGAAGGCGTCTTCCCGAACCAGCGCACCATGGATGAATCGGGCGTGACGGGCCTCGAGGAAGAACGCCGCCTTGCCTACGTCGGCCTGACGCGCGCGAAGAAACAGGCCTTCGTCTATTTTGCCGCCAACCGGCAGATCTACGGCAACTGGCAGGCATCCCTTCCTTCCCGTTTCATCGACGAGCTTCCCAAGGACCATGTCGATGTGCTGACCGAAACCGGCATCTACCAGCCCAAACAACAGCAGTCATACTCTGGCGGAACATATGGCGGCCCGTCCGGTTACCGCCCGCCGCGCCGCCCCGAATTGGTCGACAATGCGATTGAGCGCGTGAGCCCGCATCTCGAGTCCATGGGCGGCTTCGCACCCGGCGACCGCGTCTTTCACCAGAAGTTCGGCTATGGTATCGTCATCACCACCGACCGCGACAAGCTCGACATCAACTTCGAGCAGGCCGGCCGGAAAAAAGTCATGGACAGCTTCGTCGCCAAGGCGGACGAGGTATAGGCAGGAATTTTCGGCAATGACATTCGCAGACAAGACGATCACGGTTTTCGGCGGCACGGGGTTTCTGGGCCGGCATATCATCTGGGCGCTGGCGAAGACGGGGGCGACGATCCGCGTCGCGACGCGCTCGCCGCAGCACGCTTATTTCCTGCGCCCCGCGGGCGATGTCGGGCAGATTGTCCCCGTCTACTGCAACATCCGCGAAGAGGATTCGGTCGCCTCGGTGCTCAAGGGCGCTTCCATCGCGATCAATCTTGCCGGCATCCTGAATGAACAGGGACGCAACACGTTCTTCCGCATCCATGTCGAAGCCGCCGACCGCATCGCCCGGGCGTGCCGCGCCAACGGGCTCGACCTGCTTGTCCATTTCTCGGCGCTGGGCGCTTCCGCCGACGCGCCCTCGAAATACGCAAAAAGCAAAGCACAGGGCGAAAGCAAGATCATCCACGGTTTCCCGCGCTCCGTTATCCTGCGCCCCGGCGTGGTCTTCGGACCGGAGGATAATTTCTTCAACAGGTTCGCTTCAATGGCGCGCATCAGCCCGGTCCTGCCCCTGATCGGCGGCGGCCACACCAGGCTGCAGCCCGTTTATGTCGGGGATATCGCGAAGGCGGTGTACAATATCGTAACCGCCCCGGTGCACGACAAATATTTCGGCCAGATCTATGAGCTGGGCGGGCCGAAGGTCTATACCCTGCGCGAGATCATGGAAACCACGCTGCAATGCACACACCAGGACGCCATGCTGGCGCCGGTGCCGATGCCGCTGGCCAAGATCATGGGCTTTTTTGGCGGCATCCTGCCTGGCAAGCCCTTGACTGTGGACAATGTGCGCTCACTTTCCAAGGATAACGTCATCGAACCGGGCACGCCGGGCTTAAAAGAACTGGGCGTCGAACCCACCGGTCTTGGCGCGATTTTGCCGACGTACCTGGCGCAATACCAGCCCGGCGGCCGGTTCGCTGAAAAAAGACAGGCATCCTAAGCGCTTACAAGGATGCCGCCGCGCGTAAAAACGGGTGCATTCCACCCGGGAATCGCGTATTTTATAGGCGCTTTTTTAAAGGATTTATCCGTGACACAGACGCCAATGAACCGCTTGGGGAAAATTATGGCCGGCTGCGCGCTGGGCCTCGCGCTCTCCGCGACCGCTTTCGCGGCGGATAAAACGGCGGATGCGCCAGCCGCCGCGCGCGTCGCATTGGCCCCGTCCTCCCGCGCCATGATCCCCGAGACCGCGGACATATCCGACCGCACCGGCATCGCGGCGACGGTCAACGATGATGCGATCACTTATTCCGACATCCGCAACCGGCTGGATCTTTACCTGGCGGGCAATCCGCAGAAGCCGCCGCCGGAAGTGCGCCACAAGCTTGAAATGCAGGTTCTCGACAAGCTGATCGACGAAAAGCTGCAGATGCAGGAAGCCAAGAAGCAAGGCATTACCGTCACCGACGACGATGTCAAGGACGGCTTCAACCAGATCGCGAAGCAGAACAACATGTCGGTCGAGGAATTTCGCCACAAACTGGATGTCACGGGCGTGAAAATGTCGACGCTGACCGACCAGATCCGCGCCGAAATGGCCTGGACGCAGGTCGTGCGCCGCAAGCTGCGCCCCGACGTGAACGTCTCGGAAAGTGAAATCGACACGGCCCTTGTCCAGATCACCCGTGCCAAGGGCAGCACGGAATATCTCGCTGCCGACATTTTCCTGCCCGTGCCCGGGCCCGAGATGGAGACAAGCGTGCGGCATGACGCCGATGACCTGATCGAAAGCATCAAGCACGGCGGAAACTTCGCCGCGGCGGCGCGCAAATTCTCGAAAGCGCCGGGCGCGACGGCGGGCGGCGACATGGGCTGGGTGCGCGAGGGCACAGTCGATCCCAAGCTGGCCGCCGCGCTGAAGACCATGCACCCGGGCGAAATCAGCGAGCCGATCCGCACCGACAAGGGCTTCGAAATCCTGTTCCTGCGCGACGTCCATGAGCCCGGCGCGGCCACTTCCGCCGCCGGCGCCGCGCCTCCCGCGCCGGCGCCCGCCACGCCGCAAGCCGCGGCATCCGCGCCGTCGAAGCCGGAAACCATCGTGCATCTGAAGCAGATCACGATCCCGATCGATGCGTCCGATCCCGCGCCCGTCGTCGCTGCCAAGATGAACCGCGCGACGACCCTCAAGGGCGAAATTTCGAGCTGCGACCAGATGGACAAAAAGTCGAAGGACTTCGTTTCGCCCGGCACGACCGACATGGGCAGCGGACCTGTCAGCTCCCTGCCCGAGCCGGTACGCCGCGCCATCGAAAACCTGCCGGTCGGGACCTTGAGCGGACCCGTCCGCGGCGACAACGGCGTGGCTGTCCTCATGGTTTGCGAGCGGCATGAGATTCCGGGCCGTGAAGAACCCGCGGCAGCGCCTGCGCCTGCTCCGGCGCCCGTGCCGAAGGCGGCAGTCGCCTCAGCCGGCGGCAACGAGGACGGCGCGCGCGACCAGATCGCGAACCAGATCGGCATGAAGCGGCTCGACCAGATGCAGGAACATTACCTGCGCGACCTGCGCGCCACGGCCTTCATCGACAAACGCATTTAATGGGCGCACTCGACCGCCTCCCGCCCTTGAGGAACGTCATCGAGGCGCATGGCCTCATGGCCAAGCGCTCGCTCGGCCAGAACTTCCTGCTTGATCTCAACATCACCGGAAAGATCGCGCGCGCAGCCGGCGACCTTTCGGAGCGCAACGTCATCGAAGTCGGGCCGGGTCCCGGAGGACTGACGCGCGCCCTGCTGGAGACGAAGGCGGCCTCCGTCCATGCAATCGAGCGCGACGACCGCTGCGTGGCTGCACTGCAGGATGTCGTGGCCGCGGCGGAGGGGCGCCTCGTGCTCCATGCCGACGACGCGCTGAAGGCGGATTACGCCGCGCTCTGCCCCGCGCCGCGCGCGATTGTCGCCAACCTTCCCTACAATATCGCGACGCCGCTGCTGGTCGGCTGGCTCAAAAACCTCGCGCTGTTCGAAAGCTTTACCCTGATGTTCCAGAAGGAAGTCGCCGACCGGCTGGTGGCGGAGACACGGACGAAGGATTACGGCCGGCTGTCGGTCCTGACGCAATGGCTATGCACGGTCGAGCGCTGTTTCGACCTGCCGCCCTCCGCTTTCACGCCGCCGCCCAAGGTGACCTCGACCGTCGTCCACATCCGCCCGAAAACCCGCACCGATGATGTCGCCATCGCCACCATGGAGCGTCTTACCGCCGCCGCGTTCGGTCAGCGCCGCAAGATGCTGCGCCAGAGTCTGAAATCCCTGAACGTCGACGTGGGGAAGCTGCTTGAAGAATCAGGCGTTTCCCCGACCGCACGGGCCGAGGAAATCGGCATCGCGGGTTTCGTACGCATGGCGGCGACGCTGGCCGCTTTTTAACGCTGCCCCTTAAGGCACTGGCATTTCACGGCATCCGGCGGCGGTGCTGATTCTCGGACATCGGACGAAGGCGAAAGCAAGTCCGCAAGTCAAAAACTTAAGGTTTTATTGATAAAATAAAATAATGAAGTACCGGAACCGCCGTCATATGAGGCGAGTTTGATTAGGCAATAGCCGCATCAGATTTGGAAGACGGGGAGAGGCAATGCCAGCCGGAGACGAAAACCTTAAGACAATGAAAATGCCGCCGGATATGCTTCCGGAGGTGATCGATACATTGTCGCCGCGGGAAAACCTGCCGCGCTACACGATCTTTGTCGTCGAAGACAATGCCGACGACCGCATGGAAATCACAAAGACTCTGAAAAAGTCGCCGTATGTAAAGCATATCCAGACCTTCCCCACGGCGGACAAGCTCAAGAAACATCTCATCGAGAACGATTATTTCAAGGAAGGCGCCAGGCACCCGGAAACGCTGGTGTTGATGGACGTCTACCTGCCCGGCACGACCGGCATCGAGCTCTTAAGCGAAATGAAGCTGCACCCGGCGACCGGCAATATCCCGATCATCATCGTCACGGGCGACACCTCGAAGGAAGTCGTCCAGGCCGCCCATAACCTCAAAGCCAACGCCTACATCACCAAGCCGGTGAAGCTGGAGGACGTGCATGAGGTGATGGATACGGGCTCCGGCTGGCCGGACGAAAATTCCACGGAAAAGAAATAGCCCTTAGTTGCCGGGCTTCAGCGTATCGACGAAGGCCTGGATGCCCACGAGGCGGTTGCGCTTCTGGCGTTCGGCCTCGAGAATGGCTTGGACCTTGGCGATGCTTTCTTCCAGGTCGTTATTCACGATTATATACTGGAATTCGCGGTAATGCGCGATTTCATCGCGCGCCTTGCCGAGGCGGCGAATGATTTCCTCTTCGCTGTCGCGTGCGCGATTGTGCAGGCGGTGCGCGAGCTCATCCCAGGTCGGCGGCAGCAGGAAGACCGAGACGACGTCGTCCCGGGCCATTTCGGATAAGGTACGGTTGCCCTGCCAGTCGATGTCGAACAGCACATCGCGGCCTTCGGACAGCGCCTTTTCGACCGGCTTGCGCGGCGTGCCATAAAACTGGCTGTTGTAGACGAGCGCATGTTCGAGCATATCGCCCGACTTGATCATCAGCTCGAATTTCTCTTTCGAGACGAAATAGTAATGCTGCCCTTCGACTTCACCGGGGCGCTGCTGGCGCGTGGTGGCAGAGACGGAAATAACGGTTTCCGGGTCGCGTTTGGCGATCTCGCGGGTGATCGTCGTCTTGCCGCCGCCGGGGGGCGAGGCCAGCACCAGCATAACCCCCCGCCGTTTCAGGGCGGGCAGCGTATCGGCAGCTGCGGGAGGAACGGTTCTGGCCGGCATCATTGTTCTAATTCATTAACTTCTTTGCTAGAATCGGTGAGACTTTATAACGCGGCCCCGCATGGCGCACAAGCTGGAAAATCCTGACTATGAAAAACCCCAAGGCAATCCTGATCACCGGCGCCTCCAGCGGCATCGGCCATGCGCTGGCGCTGGAATATGCGGCGCCCGGCATCACGCTGCTGCTCGCGGGGCGCGACCAGATACGCACCGATGAGGTTGCGAGAGCTTGCGCGTCCAGGGGCGCTGCGGTCAAGACCAGCCTGACACCTGTCACCGACCGCGATTCCCTCGCCAGAGAAATCCTGGCCTGGGACGATTCGCATGCCATCGACCTTGTCATCGCCAACGCCGGCATCTCGGGCGGCACCGGCAAGGCGGGCGGCGAGTCCGACGCGCAGTTGCGCGAGATCATGGCGGTCAACGTGGACGGCACCTTCAATACGGTCAATCCGCTCATCCCGCGCATGAGCGCGCGCAAGCGCGGGCAGATCGCGTTGATGAGTTCGATGGCGGGTTTCCGCGGCATGCCGAACGCGCCCGCCTATTCGACGAGCAAGGTCGCCGTGCGTGCCTATGGCGAAGCGATGCGACCGCTATTGAAAAGAGACGGCGTCGACGTGTCGGTGATTTTCCCGGGCTTTGTGAAGACGCCGCTCACCGACGTCAACAAATTCCCCATGCCCTGGCTGATCACGCCGGTAAAGGCGGCGCGCTTTATCCGCCGCGGGCTGGCGTCCAACCGCGCGCGCATCGCCTTTCCCTGGCAGATGTACCTGCTGGCGCGGTTCATGGCCGCGCTGCCGCTGTGCGTCGGAGACTTCCTGCTCTCGCGCGCGCCGAAAAAATCGTAAGCGGGTTTTACTGGTTCAGCCCGGCATAGCTGGCGCCGCCGCTGTAGCGCCGCTGGAACGCCGTCGGCTGTCCCCAGCCGCGGCGGTTGCGCGGATTGTACAATCTCCGGTTGGAGGTGACGGGAACGCTGCCGGCCATGCGCAGAGGACCGTACCAGCCGTTGCCCTGAATGGAGCCGCCGTAAGCCTGATAGTTGTAACCGTAAGAAGGCCCCTTCGCGAAAACCGCGGGCGCCGTTATCATCCACCCGAGCAGCGCGGCCGTCAGCAGGATGCAGGTCCTCTTCAGCATGGCGGTTTCCCCCTTTGGTTCGATGCTTCCATCCTGCCACAAAAGGGCGGCGGGTGCAAAACCGCCCAAAAATCTTAAGGGCCGGACCCGATTTGCTCGGGGTCCGGCCCTCAAGGAAAGCTTTCAATCAATCAGTGATTACTGATTGGTTGCGGGAGCAGCGGCTTCAGGAGCCGGGGCTGCTTCTTTTTTGGCTTTTTTTGCTTTTTTGTGAGCTTTTTTGGCTTTGTGCATCTTCTTGGCTTTTGCGGGCTTGGCAGCAGCGTCTTTCGAAGCTTCAGCAGCCGGCTTGGCAGTGTCGCTCATGGCGTTGGTGTCAGCCGCGAAAGCGCCAGCCGAGGTAGCGAGGAAAGCGGTAACCGCGAGGGCCGCCAGAAGTTTTTTGATCGAAGTCATGTTGTTTTCTCCTGAAGAATGAAACTGATTAGTTCGATGAACTGATCAAATACCAGCTTACGGGAGGCGAGGTTAGGACGCTTTCATCTCATTATTAATTCTGTGCAATGCATCATCAATTCGAAGCACTATGGCATAAATGCTACACACGGCTTGTCCATTTCCGTAACCTTAACAGGTGCTTAGGCAAATAGCTGCTTTTCTTGCCCGCGGCAGGTGATAGAATTTCCACATCATGAATTCGAGAAAGCGCTAACCCTTGCAGGAAGAGTTCAACGGCTCTTCAGGCGCCCGCATTGCGGGAATACTGGCCCGGCTGTCAAAAGCGCCGGAAGGCCGGGAGGTCGTGGATTTCCTGAAAAACAGCGGCGTCAAAATCGAACTCCAGGACGATCCCATCAACTGGGCCGCCTCGACGCTGACGATCATTGATGTGAAGGACGGCGTCTATTCCTATAAAGACCCGGTCATTATCCTGAAAAAGGATTTGCCGGACGACAATATGCTGCAGGCAATCATCCACGAAAGCCAGCATCTGCGTCAGCACCTGTCAGGCGTCGGCAATCCCGACCGCATCCTGACGCCTGAACAATATATTTTATTCTACCGCGCCTCGGAAGCGGACGCGCAGGCGGCATGTACGCTGGTCACCTGGAAACTCAAGCGCGCGGGCGACGATGGGCCGTGGCAGGAAGCGGGCCGCGTCGGATACCAGGACATCTGCAATGCCTTTGAAAAAATTGTCGGCGAAGATCCATCATCACTCGACGACGGCCGCGCAAAACGCGCTGCTTTCGACGCCTGGTTTGACAATCCCGCGCGCCTTGCCGGTTACAACAAAGCGACTATCGATCACATGATCCCCTTCCTGCAGGCGGGCCGCGCGATCTTCAAGGATCACGGAATGCCCGAAGCACCGCTCGACGCCGGCTGGCCGCAGAAGCTCCACGCCGCGTCGCCCGCGCCTTACCTGCTGCAGGACGGCGCGCGCGATCTGTTGAGTGACGGCTTCTACATCCGCGACCTCGACAAGCGTCCGCCGGAAGCGAAGAAGGCGAAAGATTTACCGCCGCCGAAAGCTGCCTGACATACGAACGTCATTCCCGCGCAAGCGGGAATCCCATGCACTATAGGAGCCGCCGGGATCCCCGCTTTCGCGGAGATGACAGCCAGTGCTGTCAATTCGGCCCTTGCCGGTACAGGATATTCTTGAACTGCCAGGGATCGTCGCGGTCGAGGTCTTCAGGAAACATGCCGGGACGATTGTCGAGCGGCGTCCAGTCCGTGTAATAGCCCTTCACAGGTCCCAGATACGGCTTTTGCAGCTCGAGGCAGCGCTTGTAATCCATCTCATCGGCTTCAACGATGCCTTTGTCCGGATTTTCGAGCGCCCAGACCATGCCGGCCAGCACGGCCGAGGTGACCTGCAGCGCCGTCGCGTTCTGATAGGGCGCAAGCTTCCGCGTCTCTTCGATCGAGAGCTGCGAGCCATACCAGTAAGCGTTCTTCGCATGGCCGTAGAGCAGCACGCCCAGCTCATCCACGCCGTCGGCGATTTCTTTTTCGTCAAGGATATGGTGTCTGGGCTGCGCCTTGCCCGCCGCGCCGAACATTTCATGCAGCGACAAAACCGCATCGTTCGACGGATGATAGGCGTAATGGCAGGTCGGGCGATAATCTGGCTTCTGGCCCTTACCCACGGTGAAATAGTCGGCAATCGAGATCGCCTCGTTATGCGTCACGAGGAAACCGTACTGCGGCCCCGGCGTCGGGCACCAGCTATGCAACCTGGTGTTCGCGCCCGGTTGCATGAGGTAGATCGCGGCCTGGCAGCCCGCGTCATGCGTCTTCGCGTTGGAGGGTAGCCATTTTTCATGCGTGCCCCAGCCGAGTTCCGCCGGCTGCAGCCCTTCGGAGACGAAGCCCTCGACGGACCAGGTGTTCACGAAGGTACCCATTTCTTTCGGGTTCTTCGCGCGCTGCGTATCGCGTTCGGCGATATGGATGCCCTTGACGCCGACCTTCTGCATCAGCCTGGCCCAGTCCTCGCGGCTCTTCGGCTCGGCATGCTTGATCTTCAGGTCTTTCGCGAGGTCGACGAGCGCCTGCTTGACGAACCAGGAGACCATGCCGGGATTCGCACCGCAGCAGGACACGGCAGTCGCGCCGCCGGGATTGTTGCGGCGTTCCTCGAGCACTTCTTCGCGCAGCGCGTAATTCGAGCGTTTGGACGTCTCCATCTTTTCATCGAAGTAAAAGCCTTTCCACGGCTCGACGACGGTGTCGATGTAGTGGCAGTCGAGTTCGCGGCTGAGCTTCATCACGTCGAGCGAAGAGACATCGACGGACAGGTTGACGCAGAAGCCGCGCCCCTCGCCCTCGGTCAGGAGCGGCGTGAGAATTTCGCGGTAATTATCCTTGGTGAGTTCCGCCTTGATGTAGCGGATGCCGCGCGCGTCGAGCAGCTGGCGGTGGGAGTCGTCGGGGTCGATCACGACAAGGCGTCGCCGGTCGAAGTCCAGGTGCCTCTCGATGAGGGGCAGGGTTCCCCTGCCGATAGAGCCAAATCCAATCATCACGATAGGGCCGTCAATACGGCCGAGAGTGCCTTCCGGAACATCCGGGTTTTTCTGCTTTGTCATGATTTATGCGAGACCTCCTTTTCGTTACACGGTCGCAAAGTAAGCGGAGGTTCTAGCTTATGTGAAACACCATTGCAACCCCTTTCGGAAAACGGGATTGTTAAGGTACTGGCGCGGCTGGATTTACTTCTGGCCGCGCTCGACGGTGACGTCGGTCGCTTCGCCCTTCGACTCGACGGACTTGAGGATGTGCCCCGACTCCGCGCAGAAGAGCGCGAAATCCTTCGGCGCATGGGCGTCGGTGACGCTGACCGTCAGCACATCGCCCGGCGCAAGATTTAGCAAAATCTTGCGCGCCTTGAGAACCGGGAGCGGGCAGATAAGGCCGCGCGCGTCGAGGCGGTGCTGCGCGCTCATGCAGCCGCCCCGTCGGTTTTGCGCGGGCGGAAATTTTTCATGACATCGTCGAGCGAAATATCGTCGATAGGGTCCGACTGAATAACCGTGACGGCAGCGCCAACCGGCGCCGATTTCGCCGGATCCGTATCGGCGGAAAACAACGCGACCGTCGGACAGCCCGACATGGCGATGAGATGCGTGGGGCCCGTGTCGTTGCCGACCGCGCTCGCAGCGCCGCGCGCGAGCGTCGCGATATCGTAGAGCGAGGTGCGCCCCGAAAGGTCATGCGCGCCGGGGCAGGATTTCATGATGCGCGCAATGGCCTCATGTTCCGCCGAGGTGCCGAGCAGGGCGACCTCGTAGCCTTCGCGCTGCAGCTTCAGTCCCAGCGCACCGTACTTCAGCGCCGGCCAGCGTTTCCGCGGGTGCTGGGGCGCAGAACCAGGAATGAGCAGCACATACGGTTTCTTGAGGCCGAGCAGGCTGACATCGGAGGCCATCCACGACAGGTCCGGCATGCCGACGCTGATGCCGAAATCGGCCAGCATGAGTTTGTGGCGCTCGAACGCATGCAGTTTGAGAAGATCGGCCTTCGCATGGTAATGCGAAGCGCCCTTGGCCGTGCCCGACCATTCCGGCTTTTTGCGCAGCAGGCAAAAGTAAGCACCGGTGCGGTCGTTCATCTGGAGATCATAAACGCGGCTGAAATTCCCGCCGTTCAGGAAACGGTACAGGCGCAACCAGGCCAGAATATCATAGAAAGGCGCACGCGCGTCGGTTTCGACCGCATTGAAATAGCGGCTGCGCTGCGCGATATCGACAAAAGGCTTGGTCGTGAGCAGCGTGATATGCGCATCCGGGTGCGCCTTGCGGATCGCCTCCATCGCCCCCAGCGCGATGATGACATCGCCCAGTGCGGAAAGCTTGATGACGAGGATTCTCTCCGCCATTACTCGGCGGCGACCTTGGCCGCGCGCTTCTCGCGCGCGTCGTTCGACGGTCGGCGCGCGCCCGCATTGTGCATCACTTCGGCATAGACGTCGAGCGTGCCCTGGCACATCTGCTCGTTCGTGAAATGGGCGGCGACATGGCTCATGGCGCGGGTCGCAAGGGCGGCGCGGTTGCGGGCGTCGAGGTTGAGGGCCTCGTCGAGCGCGGCGGCCAATTCGGCCACGTTGCCGGGTTCAACCAGCCAGCCGGTTTCGTCGCGCACGATGGTTTCGCGCATGCCGCCGTGATCGGTCGCGATGCAGGGGCGGCCCATGGCCTGTGCCTCGATCGGAACCCGTCCGAAACCTTCAGGCACCAGCGAGGGCGAGACGACGACGGTCGCCATCATGTAGGCGGCCGGCATGTCATCACAGGCAGGGACGATGCGCACCTGCGGCCCCAGTTCCTTCGAAGCGATATAGCTGTCGAGCTCGCGGCGGTAGCCTTCGTGCTTGTCCGAGCCCAGGAACAGGCAGAACACGTCCTTGCGGCCCAGCTTCTCGATGGCGTCGAGCAAAAACATATGGCCCTTGATGCGGGAGAGGCGCGCGGGCATCAGGATGACCGAAGCGCCGTCCGGGATACGCATTTCGCCGGACAGGCGGATCAGCCGCTCGGGCGTCACGGAATTGGGATGGAATTTCTCGACTGCCACGCCGCGATGGATGACGCGGACGATATGCGGATCGGTGCCGTAATTCTGCTCGAGGTAATCGGCCAGGAAATGCGAGACGGCGATGACGCGTTCGCCCTTCGTAATCGACGAGTTATATAGTTTTTTCAGCGAACCGCCGAGGGCATAAGCGCCATGGCAGCTGGTGACGAAGCGGGCCGAGGTGCCTTGCACGGCGCGTGCCGCGCTCCAGGCAGGCGCCCGGGAACAGGCATGGACGACATCGACGTTATAGTCGCGGATCATCTTGCGCAGGCGGCGGATATTGGCCGCGATGGTCAGCGGGTTCTTGGAATGCACGGGCGCCTGGATATGCACGCCGCCGGCCTTGACGATTTCATGGACGCGCGCGCCGCCGTTCGAGACGACGATGGAGCGCCCGCCCGCCTTGACGATGGCGGCGTTGATATCGATGACGCCCTGCTCCACCCCGCCCGAATTCAGGCTGGGCAGAACCTGCATGATGACCGGCGCCTGCTTCCCGCTCACGAACTGGCGAAAGGCAGTGCTGGTGCTGTCCCATGACGTCTTGATCATTGCTGTCCTCGTTTGCTGATCCAAGTTCTACTCTGAAAAACGCTGGAAATCCAGTATCTCATGCGCCTCTTCGTCATTCCCGCGCAAGCGGGAATCTCATCGTAATAACATCGGGATCCCCGCTTTTGCGGGGATGACGCCCGGATGGTTTAAATGGCGAATAACCTTGACAGTTCAAGGGTTGCGGACGACATTATTACATTGATTTTAACCACTTAGGAAACGGACTTTGACAATGCAGGCCACGCAGGAAAAATCGCAGAAGGAAATCCACATCACGCTGCCGGACGGCAAGGCGCTGACCTTTGCGACCCCCGTGACCGGCTATGACGTCGCCAAGAGCATCGGCGAAGGCCTCGCCAAAGCCGCGCTCGCCGCCAAGCTGAACGGCGAGATCATCGACCTGCACCGTCCGCTGTTCGCCGACGGGAAGTTCGAGATCATCACGCGCAAGTCGCCCGAGGCGCTCGAGATCATCCGCCACGACACGGCGCACGTGATGGCGGAAGCCGTGCAGGAACTGTTCCCTGGCACGCAGGTCACGATCGGCCCCGCGATCGATAACGGCTTTTTCTACGATTTCGGCAAGGATACGCCCTTCACGCCCGAAGATCTCGCGAAGATCGAGGCCAAGATGAAGGAAATCGTTGCCCGCAATTCGCCCTTCACGCGCGAGGAATGGGCGCGCGACGAGGCGGTCAAGCATTTCGAAGGTATCGGCGAGAAATACAAGGCCGAGATCATCCGCGACCTTCCCGCCTCGGAAACCATCAGCATCTACCGCCAGGGCAAATGGTATGACCTGTGCCGCGGGCCGCACCTGCCCTCGACCGGCGCGGTCGGCACGGCGTTCAAGCTCATGAAGGTCGCCGGCGCTTACTGGCGCGGTGACAGCAAAAATGCCATGCTCCAGCGCATTTACGGCACGGCCTGGCGCGACCAGAAGGAACTGGACGCCCATCTGCACATGCTGGAAGAGGCCGAAAAACGCGACCACCGCCGCCTGGGCAAGGAAATGGACCTGTTCCACATGCAGGAAGAAGCTGTGGGCTCGGTCTTCTGGCACGACAAGGGCTATACGATCTGGCGCGTGCTGGAAAACTTCATCCGCCGCCGCATCCACAATGCGGGCTACCAGGAAGTCAAGACGCCGCAGCTCTACGACAGTTCCTTGTTCAAGGCCTCCGGCCACTGGGACATGTACGGCGACAACATGTTCAAGGTCGAGGTGAAGGCGGACGAAAAAACGCTTGGCATCAAGCCGATGAACTGCCCTGCCCATGTGCAGATTTTTAAGCAGGGCCTGAAGTCCTACCGCGACCTGCCGATCCGCATGGCCGAATTCGGCTGCTGCCACCGCAACGAACCGTCGGGTGCGATGCACGGCATTATGCGCGTGCGCGCCTTCACGCAGGACGACGCGCATATCTTCTGCCGCGCCGACCAGGTGGAGGACGAAGCGCGCAATTACTTCAAGCTGCAGCTGGGCGTCTACAAGGATCTCGGCTTCGACAAGATCTCCGTCAAGCTCGCGCTGCGGCCGGGCGCAAACGTGCGCTTGGGTTCGGATGAAATCTGGGACAAGGCGGAAAACGGCCTCCGCTCCGCGTTGCGTGCGGCCGGCCTTGAGTTCGAGGAACTGCCGGGCGAAGGCGCTTTCTATGGACCCAAGGTCGAATTCCACCTGACGGACGCCATCGGCCGCACCTGGCAGTGCGGCACGCTGCAGCTCGACTTCAACCTGCCCGAGCGTCTCGACGCCTCCTATATCGGCGAGGACAGCCAGCGTCACCGGCCCGTCATGCTGCACCGGGCCATCCTGGGATCCATGGAGCGCTTTATCGGCATCCTGATCGAGCATTACGCCGGCAAGCTGCCGCTGTGGCTTGCGCCGATCCAGGCGGTCGTCGCGACCATTACGAGCGATGCCGACGATTATGCCCGCAAGGTGCTGAAAGACCTGGAAAATGCAGGCATTCGGGCGAAACTTGACGTGCGCAACGAAAAAATCGACTACAAGATCCGCGAGCACAGCCTTACGAAAACACCCCAGATCTGGGTGGTGGGCAAGCGCGAGGCCGAGGAAGGCAAGGTCGCCATCCGCCGGCTGGGCGCCGAGAAAACCCAAGAAGTGCTTGCACTTGATGAGGCAATCCGTAAAATCTCTGAGGAATCAAAGCCTCCGCAATGAGGGCTGGATTCCAACGGCAATATTGCCTTGAGCGTCACCCCGCCTGACCATGCGGGCGTGGCGGATTTTTGTTTAACGTAGAAAAAGGAGAATGTCCCATAGCTAACTTCAACAGGCCCACGCCCAAGGACGACGGCCCTCGCATCAATCACCAGATCCGGGCCGACAAGGTGCGTGTGATCGGCGCCGACGGAGAAATGGCAGGCGTCATGTCGGTGCGCGACGCCATCCAGGCCGCGCAAGATGCAGGTTTCGACCTGATCGAAATTTCCCCCAACGCCGAGCCGCCCGTCTGCAAGATCGGCGATGTCGGCAAGCACCGCTACGAAATCCAGAAAAAAGAAGCCGCCGCGCGCAAGAACCAGAAGATCGTCCTGACCAAGGAACTGAAGCTGCGCCCCGGCATCGAGGAACACGATATCCAGGTCAAGCTGCGCTCGGCCCGCCGTTTCTTCGAGGAAGGCGATAAGGTGCGCTTCACGCTGCAGTTCCGCGGCCGCGAGAACGAGCACCGCGAATTCGGCTATGCCCTCATCCGCCGTATCAAGGAAGAACTCGCCGACATCGGCAAGGTCGAAATGGACGCGCGCCAAGAAGGCAACTCCATCATCATGATCATGGTGCCCGCGAAGGCGACGCCATGACGTGAGACGAGATTGATCAAGCCCCGGAAAGCGATTTCCGGGGTTTTTTCTTTTGTGCCGCAGCGACGTCGGCAAATGGAACTGGTCTTAAAATTTTTGAATCAATTCAATGAAGCAAACGAATCCACCCCGCACTCGTTGCGGGGTCCAAAAGGCCGTTTGGCCATTTGGATTTACCATAATACTTGACCTGTGGGCGACCTTCCTGATATGGTTTGGGCGTTTTCGGAGGCGCCAAGCATGGATGGAGTCGAGTACAGCGTTTTTTGCGACGAGCAGGGTCTGCCGCCCGCGGACGTCGCGCTGTTCGACGCCGTCAGGAACAATGACCTTGCCGCGCTGAAATCCCGCATCGACGCCGGCATCGATCTCAACCAGCCGCGCGGCGACGGGCGCGGCGAAGGCATCGGCCGCAGTCCGCTGACCCTTGCCATTGAGCTCAATCATTATGATTGCATGCGCATGCTGCTGGATGCGGGCGCCAATGTGCATTTCTCGACCGAAGATTATCTTTCGCCCCTGCGCGTCGCGCTTCACCAGCAAGACGCGGCGAGCGTGCAGATATTACTGGATCACGGCGCAGACCCCTTTTATTTTGCCGGCACCAAGCGCGCCGACGGAACGGAGTACGGAAAGGCGGTCACGGACCTGGAAGTGGCTGCCGAAGGCGACCAAGCGCTCGCGCAGATGGTGGAAGACGCCGCGCCGAAGTTTGAGCTCTGCCATCTGCTGGAGACCACCAAGCCCACCGAGCCCAACGACATCGCGGCCATCACGGCGCTTCTGGACAGGGGATGCCCCGTCAACATCAAGGATAACGAGGGCAGAAATGCGCTTATCTACGCCTGCGTCGATGCGGACGCGCCGCTTATCCGGCTTTTGCTGGACCGCGGCGCCGACCCGAATCTGACGATGAACGACGGCGAAACGACGGCCTTTCATTATGCCGTCGCCTGTCACAATTCAAATGCCGGCATCGTCAGGATGCTGCTCGATGCGGGCGCCGACCTGCATAATATGAGCAAGAGCGGACGCACGATGATGCATTCGGCCGCGCGCAGCGGAAATCAGGAAATACTGCAACTGCTGGCGGAAAGAGGCCTCTCCCCCGAGGCGCGCGACGCGAAGGGACACACGCCCGCCAGTGCTTTCGTTGCGGACCAGATGGGAACGGACGATGACATCCATCCTGTCATGGACCGGGTCGTCGCCTGGCGCGAAAACCTGATCGAAACCATCAGCCGCGACGCCACGCAGCTCGCCGCTCCCGTACAGCCGATGAAAAAACTGCGTTTCGCGCCGAAAACGCGTGGCTGAAAACACCGATGAATTCGCCTGAAAAGCAAAGCCCCGGGGTGAAGGCCCGGGGCTTTTTCTTCGTGTGTAAGGAGCTCAATGAAGAGCTCTGCATCTACTTATAACTTAACATAACCTTAAGAAACTTGTCAAGCAAAATCAAGATGATAACCGTTCTCAACTGGCATTATTCGCTGTCTTTAAGGGGTTACAGCGGTTGTGGAGAATCACTCTCAACTGCTTTTTGGTTTTTGATGTCGCTTTCGACATCGTGGATCCAGTCGGTCAGGTCGGATCCGTAGAGCGCGCCTTCCGAGCGGCCCACCTCGATTCCGTGGCTGAGGATAATCAGCGTGGGCAGGATATGCGCATCGTAATCGGCCGCGATATTGGGCTCGTCGTCGATATCGATCTGGTATATATCCAGTTTGCCCATGAGCGCCGCGCGCACGCGGTCGATGTCGGGCTGTTCCTTCTTGCAATAGGGGCACCATTTCGCCTTGAACTCGATCAGGATGGGATGGGAGGCGTTTTTAATGGTGCTGGCGAAGGTCTCGGTGGTGAGCTCGGGGATACTACTGCCGTCTGCGGCGACCGGGCGCGCGTAGAGCAGCGCCATGGCGAATAAAGCCAGGAATAAATGCCGGATACCGATGCTTGTGCCGCCCATGCGCGTTTCTGCCTCTTTCTTCAATTGTCCTGCCAAATATAGTCCGCCGCAACAAAAAAGCGCCCTGCTTTGAAGCAGGGCGCTGATTTTGCTGGAAAAAGGGCTCTTTAGATGGAGCCCTCTACCCATTTGTAGAGATCCGACTTCGGCATCGCGCCGACTGTCTGCGCCACGACCTTGCCGCCCTTGAAGATGAGCATGGTAGGGATCGAGCGCACGCCGTATTTCGACGGCGCGTTCGGGTTTTCGTCGATATTTACTTTCACGACCTTGATCTGCTGGGCCTTTTCCTGGGCCAGCGCATCGACGCTGGGGCCGAGGGCGCGGCAGGGGCCGCACCATTCCGCCCAGAAGTCCACCAGCACGGGGCCGGCGGCATTCAGCACTTCGGTTTCAAAGTCTTTGTCGGTAACCTGTTGGGCTCCCATGATTTCCTCCGTTTAAGGAAAAAGGGTATTAAGGAGCCGGACCTGCGGGCTTGTTGCTGTCCGGCTTGCTCGGAGCAATATTGTTCTCGTTCGCGACTTGTAAAGACTGGTCGATGAGTTTATCCAGCGCTTCGCGGGGCAGGTTGCCAACGGCACCGTAAAGGGCCTGATTGTCTTTCATCGTGACGAGGGTCGGGATGGAACGGATGCCGAAAGCGGCCGAGAGGTTCGGGCTCTCGTCGACGTTCACTTTCACGACTTTGACTTTGTCTTTGTTGTCTTCGGCGAACTTTTCGAGCGTGGGGGCGAGCGCCTTGCACGGGCCGCACCAGTCCGCATAAAAATCGATCAGAACGAGCTTGTCGGACTTCAGCACTTCGGCTTCGAAGTTCTTTTCATCGACGGGGGTGATGAACGGGGAGGTCATGTCTTTCGTTTCCTTTCAAAAGCGGTTTTCATACCGGTGCGGTTTAGGTTTTCCCGACACGACAAGCGGCATGGCCGCATTCCCGATCAGAAGAATTCCAATTGCCTTCGCTTAAAGGCATTAATGTTTGAACCGATGCGTTTTACCCTAACGGATGCGACTGCGAGGTCAAGCAATTTTGCGGAAATAAAGGTATGATTTTTGAAATATTATAGCTAATGCAATGGGCCATGGCGCCATCAATCCCTCTCCAATAAGCCCTGGCATATTATGAAAATCTTTACGGCAGGTATTTTTCCAGCATCGCATCGGGCAGCGGCATCAGGCGCGGCCCGTCGGTCCACAGCAGCGCGCATTTGACGGCGCGGCCTGGATAGATATTCATCATCACCGATTTATAGGCGGCCATCTGCTTCAGGTAGACGATCGCGACATCCTTCACATCTTGCGGCGGCGGACGGTTGGTCTTGTAGTCGATAATGAGCACTTCCTTGTCGGTGACTAGCAGCCGGTCCATCTGGCCCGAAAGAACCGGTGCGGTTTTCTTGTTGAGGCCCGCGAGGCCGACCACCGGCACTTCCGCGCGCGAAGCGGGGCCAAAGATGGCAGCGAAATCCGGATGGCGCAGCACGGCCATGATTTCTTTGCCCAGCGCCGCGCGCGCATCGTCCTCCAGCCCCAGCGTGGGCCGGGCGAGATAGGCGGCGAGGGCTTTTTCGCGCGCCGCGTCGGGCAGCTGCGGCAGGATTTCGAGGATCTGGTGCACCACGATGCCGCGGCGGAAGCGGTAATCCTCGTCCTCGGCGAGCGGGCCTTTGGCGGCAGGTTCGTCCTCGCCCGCTTTCGAGGGGGCGAGCGGCTGGGCGGGAACGGGTTCGACAGGCAGCGGTTTTCCGGTCCATTCAGGCAGCGGTTCACGTTTCGGCTGCGCCGCAGCTTTCGCCTGCTCGATTGTTTCGGGCGGCGCTTCCTGCGGGCAGGAATGGCGCAGGATGAACTGGGGCTGGCCGTCCTCATCCGTCGCGGCGACGTCGTCGACGATGAACGGATGCTGCTCCGCCTTGGGGAAAGATGTCAGGACCAGGTTGTGCCAGCAATCGGCCGAGGGCTTGCGCTTGTTCTGCGAGCCGCAGATGTAAAGCCTATCCTCGGCGCGGGTGAGCGCGACGTAAAGCAGGCGCCGGTATTCCTCCTCCTGCCCTTCGCGGGCGGCGTCGCGCAGGCCCGCATAGGCGTCGGCGTCGAATTCGGCGCGCGGCGACCAGAGCGGCACGCCCCCTTCCGCGCCCTCGTTATCGGGCGGCCAGATCAGACGGATATGCGCGCGCGGATGGTCGTGGCCGACCTTCGCGGCGTCGGGCATGAACACGATCGGCGCCTGCAGGCCCTTCGAGGCATGCACCGTCATGATGCGCACCTGGTCGGCCTTGTGCTGTTCCTGCTCGCGCTTGATCTCCGCCTCGCCGCGCAGGAACCAGTCGACAAACTTCTGCAACGACGGCGTATGCGATTGTTCGTAATGCAGCCCCGCGTTCAGGAATTCGTCCAGCGCGTCGTGAATGTCTTCACCCAGACGGCGATAGAAGGCGCGCCTGCCGCTGACGAGATCGGCGAAGCAGGGCGTGTTCAGCGCTTCGGCGAAGAATTCGTAAGGTGTTGCTTTGCCGGCCTTGGCGATCCAGCCGCTTAAATAATCCGCGAGGTCGGGGCGCTCGTCCTGCACGCGCCCCCAGAGAGTGCCGTGACGCTGGTAGCAAAGCTTGAACAATTCTTCTTCGGTGATACCAATCAGCGGCGACTTCAGCAGCGTGGCCAGAGTCAAATCATCCTTGGGTAACAGCGAGAATTGCGCCAGCGCCAGGAGGTCCATGACGGCGATTTCTTCGGTCAGCGTCATACGGTCGATGCCGGCGACGGGGACGTCCTGTTCTTTGAGCGCGCGCATCAGCATTTCGACGATGGCGCCGCGCGCCTGGACGAGGATCAGCACATCGCCCGCGCGGATCGGCCGCCCGCGCGACTGGAGCATTTCGCCCGAGGTGATCCAGCCCTTCACCGTCTGCGCGATCTTGCGCGACAGGCGGCTGGCCGAATTGTCGCCGGGCTCGATATCGACGGGAAGCTTCCAGGCATCCGCCTCGGGCCGCACCTGTGCGCGGATCAACGGCCAGATTTCGACCTGCCCCGCCTGCCCCACGCGCGACGGCAAATGCTGGACGTTGCGCGACAGGTCCGCCACGACACCCTTGCGCACGCCTTCCGCGTTGAAAACGGCGTCGACGAGGTCAAGCACGGCACGCGTCGAGCGGAAGGAATGTTCGAGGAATACTTCCCAGCCATCCTGCACTGCTTTCACCTTCTTGCCGAAGAAGGCCTGCATGCGCGAGAACTCCGCCGGGTCGGCGCCCTGGAAGCTGAAGATGGACTGTTTTTCATCGCCGACGACGAACAGCGTGCGCGCGGTGTCGCCGCGCGCGCCGAGGCCGGCGAAGAAATCTCCCGACAGCGCGCGAATGACGCGCCACTGGTAGGGGCTGGTATCCTGCGCCTCGTCGACGAGAATATGGTCGATGCCTTCGTCGAGCTTGTAGAGCACCCAGGCGACCATTTTTTCTTCCGAGAGCAGATCGCAGGCCTTGATGATGAGATCGTCGAAGTCGAGCCTGTCCGTCTGGCGCTTGTAGCGGGCATAGCGCCCGACCATTTCGGATGCGACCGTTAGCAGCGAGGCGTTTAGTTGCGCCAGCCTGACCGCGCGGAGTTTCGTGCGCAGCGCCAGGATGCGTTCGGCCTCTTTTTGCATGATGGAGCCGATATCGGGGCAGATTTTAACCGCCGCCTGCGTCGCATGCTTTTCGTACATATCGCCGTCGGCCTTGAAATAGCCGCGGCAATAGGAATGGAACAGCGCCGCACGGCGGTCCTTGCTCTCCAGCCAGGGCTGGATGCAATCAGCCTTCTTCTTGTCGGTCGCGCCCCCCTGCAGCAGCGCGCCGAGCGCGCGTTTCAGGTCCGCCTCGTCCTCGGCTTGGAGTTTCGCGCTGCCGGCGAGGATACTGTCTTCCGTATCCTCCTGTGACAGGCCGAGATGCGCATAAACGCCCGCGATCGTCTGCTCCGCGCGCCCTTCCCCGTCGCCATGGGCGGCGAGGATGCGCAACAGATGGCTGCGCTTGCTCATGATCTTGCGCATGAGGTCTTTCATGTCTTCGGCGTTCACATGCAGCACGAGCTGGCTGAAAGACTGCGCAAGTTTGCGCCCCGGTTCCTTCTTCGCCTCGGCGATGATGTCGTGCAGGCAGCGCTCGAGATATTCGATGGCGCTTTGCTCGTCCATCAGCTCGAAGTGCGGCGGCAGCCCGGCTTCGACGGGGAAGCGTTTCAATACCGACTGGCAGAAGGAGTGGATGGTCATGATCTTGAGGCCGCCCGGCGTATCCAGCACGCGCGCGAACAGGCGGCGCGCCGCGCGCTCGACCTCGGGCGAGGGATTTTCGCCGGTCAGGTCACGCAGCTGGCCCTTGAGCTTCATGTCGTCCATGACCGCCCATTCGCCAAGCTTTTTATAGATGCGGTTCGACATTTCCGCCGCCGCCGTCTTGGTGAAGGTCAGGCACAGGATGCGCTGCGGCGCAGTCGCGCTTTCGGCAGGCATGCCGTTGCGCGGCAGCATCAGGCGCAGCACGCGGTCGATCAAAACCTTGGTCTTGCCCGTGCCGGCCGAGGCCCCGACCCAGACGCTCTTCATCGGATCCGCCGCCTGGTTCTGGCGACCGCTGGCCTGCCTGACGGCGGTAAAGGTGGTGGAGGTCATGGATGGACCTCGCTTGTTGATAGTACCCTCACCCTAACCCTCTCCCAGAGGGAGAGGGGATTCCTGACTTTCGCTGCGCGAAAGAAAATATAATTTTTAAATTTCGCGCGAAGCGCGTCTCTAGTCCCCTCTCCCTCTGGGAGAGGGTTAGGGTGAGGGTACTTCGACGCAAAAGCAATGTCCGCCATCACGCCGCCTCCTCCTCTTCGCCCGAGATTCCCCATTCCTTAACGCGGGCGAGGTGGTCATAGTCGGAGAATTTGGGTTTCGCTTCGGCACGCGGCTGGCTGATATAGGGCACCTCGACGTTGTCGAAATGGTCGACAAGCGATTTCAGCCCCTCTTCCGCGCCCTTCACCACGTCGCGGATATCGGCGTCGCGGCCGAGGCAGGAGCGGCGCTCGACCGGCTTCTGTCCGCTGCCCGTCACGCGCCAATAGACGAGATCGGCGACCTTTCCTTCAGGAATTTGCGCAAAAGCGCCTTTTTCCAGCATCAGCGCTTCCAGCGGCAGCTGCGGCGACACGCCCTGCTGCACCTCGCGCGGCGTCGGCGGCATGCCGGATTTGTAATCGATAATCGCATATTCGCCGCTGAAGAATTTGTCGATGCGGTCGGCCTTGCCGGTCAGCACGAACGGCCCGGCCTTGCCCTCGAACTGCCACAGGCCTTCGGCCTCGGTCAGGAACGGCTTCGCGTTTTCGCGCCATTCGCGTTCCTGCGCGAGGAACTGTTCGGCGATTTTTTCGAAGCGCGGCCACCAGAAGGCTTCGACCTCCTGCGGGATGCGCATGGCTTTGAGCGCTTCCGCGCCGAAGTCTTTCAGGCGATAGGCGGCATCGGGCGGCAGCTTGTCCGGGAAAGCGACGATGAATTTTTCGAGCGCCGCGTGGATGAAGGTGCCGCGTTCTGCTCCGCCGGGATCGGCGTCGATATCCTCGAGGCAGCGCAGGCCCAGCACATATTGCGCGTAGATCTGGTACGGGTCGCGCATCCAGCTTTCGATGCGGGTGACGGATAATTTTCGCGGTCTCGCCTCGACCGGCGGCGTCGGCTGGGGCCGGGCGACGGGTTTTATCACGTCTGGCGCATCCATGTCCTTCAGCCACTGGCGGTATTTCTGGGCGGGCGCGGCCTGCATTTCGATGCCGATAGCCTGCAAAACGGCCTCGAGGCGCAGCAGCCAGCGCGCCGGCACGGTCGGCGTGCCATCCACCTTCCGCGCGCGCGTCAGGATGACGTTGGGCGCGGTCGCCGCCTGCACGAAATCATGCGCCGCCTGCGCAATGCTGCGTTCGGGCGCGGGCAGGCCGAATTTCTTACGCATGGGACGCGACATCCAGGGATCGTGCGCCGGGAGCGCGGGCCAGGTGCCTTCGTTGAGGCCACCGAGAATGACGAGATCGGCGCTGTAAAGGCGCGCCTCGATCTGGCCGAGGATGGAGAGGCGCGGATGCGCGCCGTAATGCGGGCGCACCGTCACGGCTTTCAGCAAATGCCCCATCAGCGATACGTAATCGGCAGGCGCGAGCGCCGGCACGTCTTTCGACGAGAGCCAGAGTTCGGACAGGAACGAACTCGCCATCTCGCCGGCTTCCGCCTGCCAGAGACGCTGCGCACCGTGCAGCTCTTCGGTGCCCGCCAGCGATTCCGCCATGCGGATATGTTTTTCGAGCAGCGTGCGGAACGGAATTTCTTCGCGGCCCGACATCATCTCCACATAAGGGCGCATCTGCGCCTCGATTCTGCCGAGCCAGCCGAGCAGCGCAAGCTTGCTGGTTTCCAGTTTTTCATCCAGCACCAGCACGGCGTCGCGCAGCCCCTGGAAGCCTGCCGTCGGGCGCGGCCCCCGCAGGACGAGCTGATCAAGTAAGTAAACCATGCCGCGCAATTCCTCGGGCGCCATGTTGGCCGCCATGATCGGGTGCTTGAGGTAGGAGAGCAGCGTGATGGGGGCGAGCGCTTCCTGCGCCATCTCGGCCGTCAGCATCAGCCAGGCGCCGATGGGGAGTTCGGTCAGCGGCTGGCCGCCGGAATCGTCGATATGGATGCCCCAGCGTCGCAAGCTTAAAGAGACGCGCCGCGCGAGGCGACGGTCGGGCGTAATCAGCGCCGCCGTTTTGCCCGGCGTCTCCAGCGCCTCGCGCATGACGAGGGCGATGACGTCGGCTTCTTCCTGCGGCGTATCGCAGTCGATGCGCGTAAAACCATCGAGGGCATCGGCGTTGATGTCGCCGGTGCGCAAGGACCGCCAATGCTCCGTCGTTTCGGCGGGACGCAATGCTTCCGACATCAGCCGCACGCGCATTTTATTGATTGCGGGCTTCTTCTTCAGCTCACAGTCGCTCACGCCCTCGCGCAGCAGGCCGAGGTGGTCGAGAAGCTTCTTGTGGTTGAATTGCGGATGATCGTCGGGCAGCTGCTGCCAGCTTTCCTCATCCATGCCGCGGTCGAGACCCGGCAGCACGACAAGCCCGTCGGGCAGCCTTGCCACCAGCGACAGCAGGTCGCGCACGGCGGGCACCGTGCCGGTCGAACCGGCGGCGATAACGGGATAATAGGGCGGGTTGTTTTTCCAGGCGCGAATTTGCGCGGCGATCAGAAGATTTCTGCGCTCGGCCACATCGAGCACGCCGCGTTCCTGCAAGATCTTTGGCCAGTTTTCGGTGAGGATTTTCAGGAAATCGAGCGTGATCTGCCAATGCTCGGCAAATTCCTCGGGCACCAGCGCCTTGAGCCCGTCGAAACTTAAGTTTTCCGTCTGCACTTCATCAAGGAAACGGCCGAGGCCGTCCGCGAGCGCGACCGCCTGGTCGAAGGACAGGGCCTCATCGCGCGATTTCTTGGCGTACTGGATGATCTTGGCCAGCAGCAGCTGGCGTTCCAGCGGCGAAATGGCGGGCGCGATATTGAGGATGTCGGCCGCATCATCTTCCGCCGCCAGCAGCATCGCCACCTCGTCGGCATCGACGTCGCCAATCGGCTGCATGCGCGGCAGGAGCAGCGCATCGCCGCCCGACAGGCGCAGGAAAGCCTCGCGCAAGGTACGGCAGGCGCGGCGGCTGGGCAATAAAATCAGCCCTTCCGCCAGCTTCAGCGGATCATCCGCCGCGCGCTCGAGAATGCCTTGCGCCAGGCTGTCGGCGAACGACTGACCGGGCGCGATATTGACAACGGAGGGGGTGTCTCTTAATGGCAAAGTACCCTCACCCTAACCCTCTCCCAAAGGGAGAGGGGATTCCTGACTTTCGCTTCGCGAAAGAAAATATAATTTAAATCTTCGCGCGTAGCGCGTCCCTAGTCCCCTCTCCCTTTGGGAGAGGGTTAGGGTGAGGGTACTTGCAGCAATCTGACTCACGACGCCCTCTTCTGCCCCTTGGCGGCGAGGATGCGGTTGGTCTCGGTGAGGGCTTCGGGCGTGCCGACATGGTGCCATTCGCCCTCGTGGCGATAGGCATAGAGCCGGCCCTTCTCTTCAGCGCGGTGGAACAGCTCGAGGAACGAAAAGGCCCCTTCGGGTGAATTTTCAAAAATCGACGCCTTGCAGATACGGGGCCCGGCGAAAATGTAGTTGGCGGGAGTTGATGTGCGTCCGCGGAATACCGGTTGGTCCGTGCCGTCCGCGAGGTAATAATCGCCCTTGCCGTTATAGGCGGGCAGGTCTTTCGTCGTGTGCAGCAGGAACAGGATGTCCATTCTGGTTTCATCCCACATGGCCGCCATGCCCTTGAGCGTCGAGCCTGACGGTCCGTCGGTCCAGACCACGTCGGCATTGAGCACGTAAAACGGCTCGTCGCCGAAGAAGGCGAGCGCCTTTTTTACCCCACCGCCAGTATCCAGCAGGTCTTCCTCGCGCGAAAATGTAATGCGCGGCGTCTTGCGCATGGCGAGATGTTCTTCGATTTTCGCGGGCAGGTAATGCAGGTTGACGACCACCTCTTCCACGCCCGCTTCTTCCAGCGCATCGAGCGCGCGGTCGAGCATGGTGCGGCCGCCGACGTAGAGCATCGGCTTGGGACAGTCATCGGTCAGGGGGCGCATCCGCTCGCCCTTGCCGGCGGCGAGCACGAAAGCCTTCTTGGGGACCTTAGCCATGAGCTACCTCTTCGTGGCGCGCGCGCCAGTTACCATGCGGGGTCAGGGTGACGTCCCGCGAGTTTTCAGAATCTCGTCCGAATTCGATGCTTATTTCTAGCCTATCCTTCGGCAAAAGTGTACCCAGTCTTTCCGGCCATTCGACCAGCGCCACGCCGGCCCGACGCGCCTCGTCCCAGCCCAGCTCGGGAATATCCTCCGGCTTTTCAATGCGATACAGGTCAAAATGCCAGATCGCCGGCTCCTGCGCATCGTAAACCTGCACCAGCGTGAAGGTAGGGCTCGGCACTTCTTCCTCCACGGGGGCCAGCGCATTTATGAGCCCACGCGCGAAACTGGTCTTGCCGGCGCCCAGGTCCCCTTCCAGCACCACGACATCCCCCGCCTTCAAATCCTTCGCCAGACGCGCCGCCAATTGGTGGAGCGCGGTCTCGCTCTCAATATGAATCGTCTCAGGTGACATCGTTAGCCATATTGTGGTAATTCTCAGAGCCACTATAGAGGAACGGCGTGGAAAAAGCACATAAAACAGATGTCGTCATCATCGGCGCGGGGCCTGTCGGCCTCTTCGCGGTGTTCGAATGCGGCATGCTGAAAATGAAATGCCATGTCATCGACAGCCTGGAGCAAACCGGTGGCCAGTGCACGGCGCTGTACCCTGAAAAACCGATCTTCGACATTCCCGGCTATCCGCGCATCGACGCGGGCGCGCTGATCGAGCGGCTGGAAGAACAAGCCAAGCCTTTCCACCCCGTCTATCACCTGAACCAGCAGGCGACCGACGTCTGGCAGCGCGACCAAGGCTTCGAAGTCGCGACCTCGGGCGGCGCCACGATTTTGTGCAGGGCCGTCATCATCGCGGGCGGCGCGGGCTCCTTCGGACCCAACAAGCCGCCGTTGAAAGACCTCGCTGAATACGAAGGCAAGTCGATCTTCTACATGGTCAAATCGCGCCAGGATTTCCTGGACAAAACGCTGGTCATCGCGGGTGGCGGCGACAGCGCGGTCGACTGGGCTATTTCATTAGCGGAACTGGCGAAGAAGATTTACTTTGTCCACCGCCGCGACAAATTCCGTGCGGCGCCGGAATCCGTCGACAAGCTGCACAAGCTCGCGGGCGCCGGCAAGATCGAGATGGTCATTCCCTACCAGCTGCACGGGCTCAAAGGCGAATGCGGCAAGCTGGAAGCCGTGACGGTCGCGGACCTCGACGGCAAGGAAAAAACACTCGCGGCCGACGTACTGCTCCCCTTCTTCGGCATCACCCCGCAGCTGGGCCCGGTCGAGAAATGGGGCGTGAAGGTCGACCAGCATCATATCCCGGTCGATCCGTCGACAGGGGCGACCAATGTACCCGGTATTTTCGCGGTCGGCGATATTGCGACCTACCCAAAAAAACTGAAACTGATCCTGACCGGTTTCGCTGAAGCCGCGCAGGCGGCGCATGCGATCCATCCCCTTGTTTTCCCCGGGGAAGCTTTACATTTTGTGTACTCGACAACGAAGGGAGTGCCTTAACCATGTTCATCCAGACCGAACAAACCCCCAACCCCGCCAGCCTCAAATTCCTGCCCGGCTGCGAGGTGATGATCCGCGGCACGGCGGAATTCACGGAGGCCGCGAAGGCCGCCCCCTCGCCGCTGGCCGAGCAGCTGTTCAGGCTCGACGGCGTGAGCGGCGTGTTCCTGGGTTCCGACTTCGTCACCGTGACCAAGAACGACACAGTCAGCTGGCCGCAGCTGAAGCCGCTCGTACTTGCCGTGATCATGGAGCATTTCACGACCGGCAAGCCCGTTATGGCGGATGAACACCTGCATGACGCGGGCCATGCTTCATCCGTCACCGGCGAGGATACGGAAGTCGTCAAACAGATCAAAGAACTGCTGGATACCCGCATCCGCCCCGTGGTGGCGCAGGACGGCGGCGATATCGTGTTCCACTCCTTCGATAACGGCGTGGTTTACCTCCACATGCGTGGCGCCTGCGCGGGCTGCCCCTCGTCCACCGCGACGCTGAAATCGGGCATCGAAAATCTGCTCAAGCATTTCGTGCCCGAGGTCAATGAGGTCAAAGCAGTCAACTGATGATCAGCCGCGACAAGATCAAAGGCTGCTTTCTGCTCGGCGCCTGCGGCGATGCGTTGGGCGCGCCGCTGGAAGGCATCAAGGACCTTGAAACGATCATCGCGGCGCATGGCAACAGTGGCCTGCAGAACATCATCGAATTCAAAAACGTCTATGACAGCGGCAAAGACTTCCCGCCTGGGCGCATCACCGACGATACGACAATGACCATGACGACAGCGGCCGCCATGCTGCTGGCGAAAGACGTCACTGACTGGAAGGAACTGCGTGGCTTGCTCTGGCAAGGCTACCTGAACTGGGGCCAGCACCAGGAAGACGGGGCGCCGCTGGCGAAAAAGATCGATGCTTCCATGCAATGGCCCGATAACGCGAAGAATTTCTGGTTCTATTGCGGTGCCGGGCGCGGCACCATCGCGGCCTTAATGCAGGACGAGCCCGGCACGGTGGACAAGCCACTCGACTACGACTGCCTCATCCGCGGCAAGGAGACGAAGGGTCCGAACCCCGGCTGCGGCGGCATGATGCGCGTGGCGCCGCTGGCCCTCCTCGACTTATCTGCGGAAAAGATTTTCGAACTCGGCTGCGACAGCGCGGCGCTGACCCACGGCCATCCGGAAGCTTTCGTCGCGACCGGGGCCGTCGCGCTGCTGATCCATTATGCGGCGAAAGATGTCGATATGGCTGAGGCGGTGCAAAAAACCGCCGAGGTGCTGAGGAAGTACGAGAACAAGCCCGACTATGCCGCCGGCATCGACAAGGCGCTGAAGGCGCTTGCGCTGGCCGAAAAGGCCGCCACGGAAAAGCCCGGTGACCTGCAGGTGATGGACCGGCTGCCGCGCGAGATGGGCTACGACAATCCGTTCCTGGCCACGCCGGTACTGCTGCAAACGGCTTATGCGCTGCTGTCATCCCCCACGAAACCTGATGCGGCAGGCATCAAATCTACCTTGGCGCTGTCCGTCAGCCACAGCGGCGACAGCGATTCCGTCGGCGCCATCGTCGGCAATGTACTGGGCACGCGCTACGGAACGAATATCATTCCGAAAGACTGGCTGAGCACGCTGGTCCAACGCGCTGATATTGAGAAGATGGCGGATGATTTAAGCGATATTATCGCGCCGGACGTCAAAGTGCGCCCGCGCAAGCTGCCGAAGTTCTGTCTTTAAGCGACTTCTTCCTCTTCGGCGTCCGGCGCTTCGGGGGCGTCCTCGACGGTGACTTTGTCGTTCGCGACGGCAACGGCGGCAGGACCGCGGCTGCGGCTGGAGGTCTGGTAAGCCATTGACGCATGGTCGTGGCAATAGGGCGTGCCCTGACGGATGCCGCGGCCGCAGAAGGTGAAATCGGCTTCGCGCGGGTCGCCGATGGGCCATTTGCACATGCGCTCGGTGAGTTCGAGCAGCGACACGCCGCCGCCGGGTGGGACGATCTCTTTCTCGATCTTCTTCAGCTCTTCGGCTTCCTTGGCGAGCGCGGGATTGGCCTTGCCGGCCGGTGCGGCGGCTTTTTTGACTTCCTTGGGCTCCTTGCGCGGCGCGGCTTGTGCAGCGCCTTCCTTCTTGGGGGCGGGAGCTGGCTTTTTGATCGGCGACGGACGGCCCGACAGGCCCATGCGGTGCGCCTTGCCGATGACGGCATTACGTGTCACGCCTTTGCCGAGCGTCTTGGCGATTTCCGCCGCGCTCTTGCCTTCTTTCCACATTTTTTTGAGAAGCGCGATGCGCTCGTCGGTCCAGCTCATTGAATTAATCCTGAAATTTCATAACGTTGGAATTCACCCTACACGTGAATATAGCACTGATTCGGAGCAAGGAAAGCGCGTATCGCTCAAAATAGACGCATGACAAGCACCTCTTTATTTGACATAACTTTTTTCAGGGCGTATATTCGCCTCCAATGTTGTCCGCTGCGGATGAAAGATCATGGAGCTCAAAGCCCTCGCCAAAAAGCTGTTTACCCCCGCCTTTGACGCTTTCGATTTCGCGGAAGCGATCGAGCAGGACAATGCCGCCTATGTCGCGAAAATCCTGAAATACTATCCCCAAGCCGCCAACTGGTCGGACGACAAGGGCCGCAGCGCCCTGAATCTCGCCGTCGAACAACCCCGGCCCAAGGCGGCGAAATTGCTGATCGCCGCGGGCGCCGACATCGAGCATCCCGATCCGAAATGCAGCGACATGCGGCCGCTGCACCGCTGCCTGATGATGAACGACGAGGACGTGGCGGAGACACTGGTCGACAAGGGCGCCGATGTGAATGCGCGCGACGGGCTCGGTCAGACGGCGTTCCACTTGGCCGTGTCCGACGGACACGAGCCGCTCTTGCGCAAGATGACCGCGAAGAAAGCCGACATCAACGCCGTGTGTAATGATTTTACGCCGCTGATGCTGGCGGCGATGGCGGACAATAGGCAAGCGATCAAGCTGCTGGTCCACAAGGGCGCCGACATCGGCATCCGTAAATCCAACGGCGTGACCGCCGACATGCTGGCGCGCAGCCGTGAGATGCAAGAATATCTTGGCCGCGTGAAAAACGAATATGACGCGCTGCGTTCGGCACAGGCGAAGGAAAAGGCCGCTCTCGACGCGCGCCTGGCCGACGAGCGGCGCAAGGCCGCGGAACAAGCGGCCATCACCGCCACCATCGACAGCATGACCGCGGGCGCGGCGGCGCCCGTCAAACCGCTCAAGCGGTTGCGGCTGAGCCGCCCTGTGCAATAGCAGCCGACCTCAAAAATTCATAGCTTCCTTTATGCCCTCCGCCCTGCGGGGAGGGGATGATAGGGGGTGAACGAACTTTTTGAAATGAACCTGAAGTTTATTTTTTCGGCGGTTCCGGCTTTTCCGCGGCAGGCGGTTTCCACGTTTGGGCGCGCTTTTTGATCGCCGCGATTTCGCCGGGCTTCAGGTACTTTTCGCAGTCCGCATGGGCTTTTTTGATGCCGGCGATTTCCGAGTCTTCATACTGCGACAGGTCTTTCATGCCGAGCTCGAGCCAGAAGTAAGCCTCGGCATAATCCTGCTTCACGCCGTCGCCTTTGTAATACAGCAGCCCGAGGCTCGACTGCGCGACATGGTTGCCCTGGTTGACCGCCTTGCGATACCATTTGGCGGCTTCCGTGTAATCCTGCTTGACGCCTTGCCCGTGCTCATACAGGTCGCCGATGTTGTTTTCGGCCTGCGCGAAATTCTGTTCGGCTGCCTTGCCGTACCATTTCATCGCCTCGGAATAATCCTGCTTCACGCCGCGCCCGAGATCGTAGGAGACCCCAAGATTGAATTCAGCGGAGACGAGACCCTGCTCGGCCGCTTTGCGGAACCATTCGGTCGCCTTCGCGTAATCGATGGCGGTGCCGCGCCCCATGGCATAGCGCATGCCGGTGTCGAACTGCGCCTGCGCATCGCCTTTTTCCGCCTTCTTCTCGAGGTCGGGAAGCTCCGTCATCAGGTCGACGGCGCGCGCGGACACAGAAAAGAATGTGATAAAGGCAAGAGCAAGGAAAATTCGGCGCATGAATGAAATCCGGTTTTGAGAATACGGCGGCTGACCGTCATTATACAACAGCCGCACGCCGCGGTTAAGCCTTCGCGGGAGGCCTTGATGTTTACGGTGTGTTCTTGAAAGCCAGCGGCTTCTTTACCACAAGATCGCTTTGCAGAACGGGCGCGTTCTGGATAGCCGCGGCCAGTGCCTCCTTGCGGCGGCGCTCGTCCTCGATGGCGCGGGCCTTCGCCGCTTCCTGGTCGCGGCGGTATTGATCGGCGGCGTCGGCAAGGTCGGTCCAGCCCTTTTCCGCCGCCTTGTCGCGCACCGTGATGCCCTGGTCGTTCCTGGCGTCGACATCGGCGCCGTGACGTGCGAGCTCCAAGGCCGTGCCATGCATGCCGTTCGCGATCGCATCGTGGAACGGCGTCGCGCCGAGGCGGCTTTTGCCGTTCGTCGCCGCGCCCGCCTCGATCAGGAACTTCGCCATATCCGCATGACCCTTCCAGATTGCTTCGTGCAGCGCGTTGCGCCGCTCGTAACCGGTCGCATTCGGGTCCGCCTTGAATTCGATAAGAGTTTTCACGGTGTCGAAATGGCCCCAGACGGCCGCCTGCGTCAGGGCACTGCCCTCGATGTCGCCCGATTTTCCGACGTTCGGATCGGCGCCGCGTTCCAGCAACAGGCGGCAGATGTCGTTGAAGCCATGGCTCGCGGCGAAGTACAGCGGCGTCAGCTGGTTGACGTCGCGGCAGTCGACATCAGCCCCGTCATCGAGGAGCCTGCGGACGCGGTCGAGCTTCCCCTTGATCGCGGCCTTGCGCAGGGCCTCGTTCTTCAGGACCTGTTCGGGCTTGCGGCTGACCGCGCTGAATATCTTCGTAAGTACCGACATTGCAAAAACTGCATCTGTTTAAAATGGATTATGAAAATACACAGTTTTAGGGGGAATGTCAATGCCGGGATTTGAGGATGATCGGCCGGCCGACCTGCATGCGGTGCTGCAGGATGGGCGCGGCCGCCATGTCGGCCTCGAAAGCCGCGCGGGCCTCCTCGATCTTGCGGACGCGCTCGTCCTCGCGGCGCTGTATGGTCTCATCTATCGCTGCGACCACCTCTTGCCAGCCCTTCGTGCGCGTATTGTCGCGGATGCTCGCGTTGAATAGTTTCGCGCTTTCAAAGTCAGCGCCATGTTTAACGAGATACAAGGCGGCCTGGCGCAGGTTCTTCTTCAATGCGGCCATCAGCGGCGTCATGCCTTCCTTGTCGGCGATATTGGGATCGGCGCCCTGTTCGATCAAATAAAGCGCGGCGTCTTCGCGTGCGAGTTGCAGCGCTTCGTTCAACGCGGTGCGACCGGCATGGTTCCGCGCGTTGATGTCGGCATGATAGGTGAGGAGCAGCTTCATCATCGGCAGACCCTCTTCGGTCCCGCTCATCTGGATCAATGCCGTGTCCGGCAGGTTGGCGGCAATGCCGCCGTCGACTTTGGCGCCCTTGTCGAGCAGGAACTTCACCGCCTCCAGGTGCAGACCCATGGCCGCGAAATAAAGCGGCGGAAGCTTGTTCACATCCGGATAGTCGATATCCGCCCCCGCGTTGAGCTGACGCTGCATGCGGGGCACATCGCCCTGAATGGCGGCGGCACGCAGGGCCTCGTTGACGCGCCTCTTTTCGTCTAAATCACTGGAAACATTAAAATTTTTGGCCGCGACGCTCATGATCACCGCAATAGCAGGGAAATTGACGGAATTATGAAAAATACCTGATCCGCGAGCCACTGTCAATAAATTTGGAGGGTTGCGTTTATTTCTTGAAAGCAAGCGGTTTGCCCACGGCAATGGGGCGCTGCAAAGTGCCAGCGGATGCAATGGCCGCTTCCTTCGCGGCCGCGTCGCGCGCGGTTTCCTTTTCCCGTTCGGCGCGGGCGGCGGCTTCCCGCTCCAGGCGCGCGCTTATGGCGGCAACGACATCGTCGATCCCGCATTGCTGCGCGAGCTCGAGCGCCGTCAGACCGTCGCTGTCGCGCGGGGCGAGGTCCGCTCCCTTTTGCACCATAGAGATGGCGACATCGGCGCAAAAGTTCACCGCGTAATGCAACGGCGACTGGTTGGATGAATTGAGGGTCGAAAGCCGCGCGCCCGCGTCGACAAGCATGTGCGCGATGTCGCGGTGCTGGTAAAAGATGGCGTAATGCAGCACGGTCATGCCGTTGGATGTCGCCGCATCGATGTCCGCGCCGGCCGCCACGAGTTGGCGCACGACCCCGGTATGTCCCGCTTCCGCCGCGAGTCCAAGCGCGGTGCGCCCCATGATGTCATGACCTGCTTCGGTATTCGCACCCGCTTTGAGCAGCGCCGTGACGACTTTTTCCTGGCCTTTCGACGCCGCGACCGACAGCGCCGTGCGGCAACCGCGGTTCTTGCCGTTCACGTCCACGCCGGCTTTCAGAAGCCGCCTGACGCGCCAAAGCTTCCCCGCTTCCGCTGCGGCGATGAGACGTCCTTCCGGCGTTTCGGAAGATTTATTGAAGAGCTTCGGCAGGAAGCGGGGCATTGCCGTTCTTTTGTGCGGTTAAAAATTGTTATGACAATAACAGCGCCGCCGGATGGAGTCAATCCAGAGATGCTTTTCCCCCGTTTATATGATTATGAAAAATATCAGGCGTCGAACTCGAGGCCCCAGGTGCGGTAGCGCTCGGGGTCGTCGGTCCACTTTTCCCGGACTTTCACGAACAAGGACAGGTGCACACGGCGTTCGAGAATTTCTTCCAGTTCCTTGCGCGACGCTTCGCCGATCTTCTTGATGCGAGTGCCGCCCTTGCCCAGCACGATGGCCTTCTGGCTGTCGCGCATGACGTAGAGGGTCTGGGATATTTTCACGCTGCCGTTGTCGAATTCTTCCCAGGATTCGGTTTCGACGGTGGAATGGTACGGCAGCTCGTCGCCGAGCTGGAGGAAAATCTTCTCGCGCGTGATTTCAGCGGCGAGCAGGCGCAGCGGCATGTCGGTGATCTGGTCTTCCTCGAACATCCAGGGGCCTTCGGGCATTTTCTTCGCGAGGTCGATCAGCAGCTTCTGCACGCCGTCGCCCTTCAGCGCGGAGATCATGTAGAGGTCGGTGAAGACGCCCTCGGCATCGAGCTCGGCGGCTAGCGCGAGGAGCTGTTCCTTCTTGAGCATGTCGATCTTGTTCAGAATGCCGACGACCTTGCGCTCCATCTGCTTCAGCCGGGCGATGATGGCGCGCGTTTCGGCGTTGATCCTGCCGTGGCCGACGTCCATCAGCAGCGCCACGAATTCGACATCCTTCACGCCGGCCCAGGCGGCCGCGACCATCGCCTTTTCCAGCCGGCGCTTGGGCGCAAAGATGCCGGGCGTGTCGACGAAGATCACTTGCGTCTTGCCGCGGTTGACGATGCCCATGACCCGCGCGCGCGTAGTCTGGACTTTCGGGCTGACGATCGACACTTTCGCGCCGACGAGCCGGTTGACAAGCGTCGATTTGCCCGCGTTCGGCGCGCCGATGATGCCGACAAAGCCGCAATGCTGGTTTTTTCCGCTCACGCCATTTCCTTTTCCACTGCGTCCAGCAGCCGTTGCGCGGCGATTTTTTCGGCGGCGCGCTTGGACGATGCGCTGGCCGAGGCCGAGCCCATGCCGCCCACGAAGACTTCCACGTCGAACACCGGCTGGTGATCGGTGCCCGACTTGCCGACGAGGCGGTATTCGGGCAGCTTCAGCCCCTTGGCCTGGGCGATTTCCTGCAGGCGCGTCTTGGGATCGTCGGGCGGCGGGCTTTGCGTGCAGACGAGTTTCTTCCAGCGGGATTCGATGAAGGTACGCGCAGGCTCGAGCCCGCCGTCGAGATAGACCGCGCCGATCACGGCTTCGACCGAATCCGACAGAATCGTGTCCTTGAGGGCGCCGCCTGTGCGCTTTTCGCCGGCGGACAGGCGCACCCAGGACGAGAGGCCGATGTCGCTGCCGACGTCGACCAGCGCCTTTTGCTGAACCAGTACGGTGAGGCGCTTGGCCAGATGGCCCTCGTTTTCATGCGGATAAAGCCGGTACAGCATCTCGGCCACGACAAGGCCGAGCACGCGATCGCCCAGGAATTCGAGTCGTTCGTAATTGGTTTCGTGCTTGGGCAGGCTGGCGTGGGTCAGCGCGGTGACAAGCAGCGAGCGGTCGGCGAAATGGTAGCCGAGGATGGTTTCAAGTCCGTCGAGCTTCTCAGAGGCTATTGACACTTTTAAAGATCCGGTTGAACCGAATGGCCTGCGGATAGGTCGCGAACATGCAGGCGACATTCTTGAAGGCGGCCAGCGCCCCATCGCTGTCGTTGCATTTTCCCTGCAGCCCTTCCGTGGAATAGAAGATGAAGGCGGCGCGGCCGATGAGGTTCTCGGCCGGCACAAAGCCGACCTGGTCCATGACGCGGCTGTCCTGCGACTGGTCGCGGTTGTCGCCCATCGCCAGGTACATGCCGGGAGGCACGGTGTATTCGGGCGTATTGTCGAGCGGGCCGTCGTCGGAAAGCTCGTAGATATAATGCTTCACGCCGTTGGGCAGCGTCTCGATATACTTGCTGTAGACGCTGTAGATGTCATCGTCCTTATAGTTCTCACTGTCCTTGAAGTCGCGCTCGACGATCGTGCCGTTAATATAAAGGCGGCCCTCCTTCATCTGGATCTTGTCGCCCGGCAGGCCGATGAGGCGCTTGATATAGTCGATCTCCGGATGCTTGGGCTGGCGGAACACCGCCACGTCGCCGCGCTTGGGCTGGCTTTCCATGATGCGCCCGTCGAAGCGGATAAGGTCGCCGGGGAAGGAATATTTGCTATAGCCGTAGGAATATTTCTCGACGAAGAGATAGTCGCCGACGAGCAGTGTCGGCAGCATGGAGCCCGACGGGATATTGAACGGCTCGAATAAAAAGCTGCGGATGAAGACCGCGATGACGGCGGCGAAGAACATCGCCTTGAGAAGTTCGACGGCATCGTCCTTCTCCTTCGGCTGGTCGACAGGCATCACCTTGACTTCGGTGGTATTTTCCATTTTTTTCTCCGGTTCTGACATCATTGCCGTTTTTTTTTGCTTCTCTTCAAGGCCCTGCCATGGCGGAAATAACCACGAAAGCGACCGCCAGCGGCGGTTCGTCGCTGAGGCTGACGTGGATATGAGAAGTCATACCCTTTGGCGTGATAGCGGTCAAACGGTCTTTCGCGCCCCCTTTGAGGGTCAGCGAGGGGCGCCCGTCCGCATCGTTTATCACCACGATATCCTTGAGGAAAACTTCCTCGCGGATGCCGAGGCCGAGGGCCTTGGCGCAGGCTTCCTTTGCGGCCCAGCGCTTGGCATAACCCGCCGCGCGCACGTCGGGGTTGCCCTTGGCCGCGCCTTCGACCTTCGTGCGCTCCTCGTCCGCGAAGCAGCGATGGGTAAAGCGGTCGCCGTGGTCGTCCAGGATCCCGGCGATGCGGGGAATGCTGGCAATGTCGGTGCCGATGCCCAGGATCATGCGCCGCCCCCCGGCTTGTGATGGTGGCGCGCCGCGCGGCGTTCTTCGAGGTGCCGCTTGCGGGCCGCCTTGTAGCGGATGATGACCTGCTCGCAGACGAAATAGGTGAAGACCCAGAAGACGATGCAGAAGGGGATGCAGCCGAGCGTCATGGGGACGAGGAATTCCATCGGCTTATGGGTAAGGCTGGAAAAGGTGAAATGGTTCGGCACGCCGCCGCCGCCGTGGACAGCAGTCCAGGTATGCCCCAGCATGAGCTGTCCCAGTTTATAGGTCGCGATCCAGATGAAGGGGAAGGTCCAGAAATTGCCGCTCATCAGCGTCGCCAGCGCCATGGCGATGACGGAGCCGCGTGTGACCCAGCAGAGAAACAGGCCGGTCGCCATGTGAAAGCCGATGAAGGGCGTGAACGAGATGGCGACGCCATTGGCCATGCCCTTGGCGATGAAGGCGGGCGTGCCGCGCATGCGCCCCAAGCGGTGCTTGTAATAGCGCGAGAGGCGTTTCAGGCCCATCGAGGGCCAGATGAATTCCCGGAGGTGTTGGGCTTTTGAGCGGGGGACGCGGCGCAGGAACATGTCGCGCTACCGGCTCCGCGCGCGATTGACGGCGGTGATTTCGGGCGTGGCGCGCAATGCCGCGATGATGTCGGACAGGTGGCGCGAGTCGCGCACGTAGACGTCGATCATCATGTCCCAGAAATCCAGCGAGCGGTTCATGATCTTGAGGTTCGTGATGTTGCCGCCGTTCTTGCCGATGACGGTGGAGAGCGTGCCGAGCGCGCCGGGCTCGTTCGCGATCGTTACGAGCAAGCGGCCGACATGCGATTCCGGGCTGTCCTCGCCCTCTTCCCACGATACGTCGAGCCAGCGCTCCGGCGTGTCGGCGAAGGATTCCAAGGTATCACAATCAATCGTATGAATGGTAACGCCCTTGCCTGTCGTGACGATGCCGACGATGCGGTCGCCCGGCAGCGGGTGGCAGCAGCGCGCGAAATGCAGCGCCATGCCGGGGATCAGGCCCTTGATGGGCATGGGCGCGGCCTTGCCCTTCTGGTGCGTCTTTTTCTCGGGCACGATGAAGTTGGCGGGCGTCTGTGCAGGTTGGGAGGGCTTGTGCTCGGGATGCAGGGCATAGAGCACCTCGGTCGAGGCGATATGGCCCGAGCCGATGCCGGTCAGCAGGTCCTCGACCGCGTCGACGTGGAAGTGCTGGCAGACGTCCTTCGAAATGGTCTTCTCGGTATAGTCGTAGCCTTTTTGTTTGAGGACCTTTTCGAGCATCTTTTTGCCGAGGTCCATGTACTGTTCACGCTGTTGTAAGCGTACAAAACGCCGGATGCGCGCCTTCGCCTTTCCGGTGACGACAAACCTTTCCCAGTTGGGGCTGGGGGTCTGGCTTTTCGAGGTCGTGATCTCCACCTGGTCGCCGTTCACGAGCGCCGTGTTCAGGGGAACGATTCTTCCGTTCACCTTCGCGCCGACCGTTTTGTCGCCAAGCTCGGAGTGGACGGCATAGGCGAAGTCGACCGTGGTCGCCCCGCGCGGCAGCGCGATCAGGTCGCCGTTGGGCGTGAAGCAGAAGACCTGGTCCTGGTAGAGCTCGAGCTTCGTGTTCTCGAGGAATTCCTCGGGCTTCTGCGCGTGCTCGACGATGTCCATCAGCTCGCGCAGCCAGCGGTACTGCCGTCCGTCGACCTTGCCGTCGCCCTGCTTGTAGGACCAGTGGGCGGCGACGCCGAGCTCGGCCTCTTCGTGCATTTCCGGCGTGCGGATCTGTACTTCGATGCGGTGGTTTTCCGGGCCGATGACGGTGGTGTGCAACGAGCGGTAGCCGTTGGGCTTGGGCAGAGAGATGTAATCCTTCACCCGGCCCGGCACGGTCGGATAGAGACCATGGATGATGCCGAGCGCATGATAACAATCGGCGACCGAGGGCACGGAGATGCGGAAGGCAATGATATCGGAGAGCTGCTCGAACGAAATGTTCTTGCGCTGCATCTTCTTCCAGATCGAATATTTCGTCTTCTCGCGGCCGTAGACATCGGCTTTGAGGCCCGCTTCGTCGAGCTTCTTGCGCAGTTCCTCGATGATGCGGCCGACCACCGCCTCGCCGCCTTCGGCGCGCAGGAAGGTCAGGCGCGCCGTGATGCTGTCGCGCGCCTCGGGGTTGAGCACGGCGAAGGATAAATCCTCGAGCTCTTCCTTGATCTTATGGATGCCGATGCGCTCGGCGAGCGGCGCGTAGATCTCGAGCGTCTCGAGCGCGATGCGCTTGCGCTTCTCGGGCTTCGGGATATGGTGCAGCGTGCGCATGTTGTGCAGCCGGTCGGACAATTTGACCAGCAGCACGCGGATGTCTTCCGACATGGCGAGCACGAGCTTGCGGAAGTTTTCGGCCTGCTTTTCCTGCGCGCTCTGGAATTCGATCTTGGAGAGCTTGGTCACGCCGTCGACGAGCTTACTGACCTCCTCGCCGAACAGCTTGTGAATATCGTCGAGCGTAGCGTCGGTGTCTTCGACCGTGTCGTGGAGGAGCGCGGTGCAGATGGAGGCTGTGTCCATCTTCATGTCGGTCAGGATGCCGGCGACCTCGAGCGGGTGCGAAAAATACGGGTCGCCCGAGGCGCGCGTCTGCGCGCCATGCATCTTCATCGCATAGACATAAGCGCGGTTGACCAGATCCTCGTTCATGTCGGGATCATAGGTTTTGATTTTTTCAACCAGTTCGTATTGCCGGATCACAGTTTTTTGAACCACCCTGCCCTATTTCCGCTTTGCGTCATTCCCGCGACCGCGGGAATCCCGGAATTTTGTTTCTACTGGCGGAGCGAGATCCCCGCTTGCGCGGGGATGACGGAAATAGAAAAGCCGCCTAAACAATTAATTATAGGCGGCTTTTCGAATTTTAACAGAGACTTTGGAAGCTTAGACGGTGTCGTCCTCGGGCACGTCGGCGTCCGAGCCCGTTCCATAACTTTCAGCGGGAACATCCAGTTCTTCGCCTTCAGCCTCTTCGGCCGCGGGAGCCGCTGCTTCGCTTTCGACGGGCTCTTCACCGGTGTCCTTGTGCATGCCAGCACCTTCGGCTTCGGTTTCAGCCGCCTGGTTCGCGACCTGCGCCCACTCGGATTCGCCTTCCATCACGTCGATGACGTCTTCTTCGTCTTCCTCGACCTCGATGACCTTCTGGTGGTTCTTGATGAGCGCTTCGCGCAGGTTGTCGAGCGAAATATCGGTGTCGGCGATTTCGCGCAACGAGACGACAGGATTTTTGTCGTTGTCGCGGTCGACCATCATGGCCGCGCCGGAGCCGATTTCACGCGCGCGCTGGGAGGCCAGCAGGCAGAGTTCGAATCGGTTAGGGACTTTGAGAATGCAGTCTTCGACTGTTACGCGGGCCATGGTTTTCCTTCCTTAGGCTTTAAGGAGTCTTAAAATCGTCGTTTTTTATAAGATTTCAACCGGGTTTTTGCAACTAAAATCTCTTTTAGGCGTTAGGGGTTGCGCTTGACCCTTAATGCTTAAAACCTAAATATGATTTTTAATAAAACATCTTGACAAAGTCAACTTGTTTGGAATACAAGAGTGTGCGCTCCCCGACTTCAGGATTTAGCCAGTTTCGCAGGGTAAGCTATCCACTCAATTCAGCGAAACGAGCATCCGGCGTCGGGAAAAAGAACAACAAGAAGCCGCAGGGGCGGGAGTATTAAATTGAAAAACAACAACAATTCGCAATTGAATCTGAATTTTTTCTATCCCGAGGAAAAGCTGGCCGTCTTCATCGACGGCGCCAACCTCTACGCGGCTGCGAAAAGCCTCAACTTCGACATCGACTATAAGCGCCTGCTGAACTGGATTTCGGCGCAAAGCCGCCTCGTGCGCGCCTTCTATTACACCGCCCTCATGGAAGACCAGGAATATTCGCCGATCCGCCCGCTGATCGACTGGCTGGATTACAACGGCTACACCATGGTCACCAAGCCGGCGAAGGAATTCACCGATCACTCCGGCCGCCGGAAAGTGAAAGGCAACATGGATATCGAGCTCGCCATCGACATGATGGAACTGGCCGACCATGTGGACCACATCATGCTGTTCTCGGGCGACGGCGACTTCCGCCGCCTGCTGGAGAGCGTGCAGCGCAAGGGCGTGCGCATGACGGTCGTCTCGACCATCCGCACCCAGCCGCCCATGGTGGCGGACGAGCTGCGCCGCCAGGCCGATCACTTCATCGACCTGTCGGACCTCATGGAGTTCATCGAGCGCGCCAACACGCAATCCGCCGCCGTCGGCGAGGGCGAACATACGGCCGCTCCCGCGGGCGCAGGCGTGTCGAAAATCCGCGCCTGATTGACAATCCAACGTACTTCTTTACATGAAGCCATAAGGAACCCTTATGGCTTCATGCATTTCTCCCGGTAAAAACTGCGCCTTCTGCCCGCGGCTGGTGAAATTCCGCGCGGCGAACCGCAAGCAATTTCCCGGTAAATTCAACGCGCCGGTGCCGTCTTTCGGCGATGCGGACCCCTTGCTGCTCATCGTCGGCCTGGCGCCGGGATTGAAAGGCGCTAATTTTTCGGGCCGAGCTTTCACCGGCGACGCGTCGGGGGATTTGCTGTATCCAACGTTGCTGAAGTTCGGCTTTGCGAAAGGCGTATTCGGCCGCAGCGCGGACGATGGCCTCACTCTCGCCGGCTGCCGGATCACCAACGCCGTGCGCTGCGTGCCGCCGGCGAACAAGCCGACGCCAAAGGAAATCGCCGCCTGCCGTCCGTTCCTTGAAAATGAATTCGCGTCTTTTAGCCGCCTAAAGGCCGTCGTGGCGCTCGGCGCGGTCGCGCATAACAGCGTGCTGAAGTCGCTAGGCCTGCCCGCCGGCCGCCATAAATTCGGCCATGGAAACACCCATATCCTCAAACCGGCGAAGCCTGTCGCGCGGGATCTGACGCTGATCGACAGCTATCACTGTTCGCGCTACAACGTGAACACGGGCCGCCTGACGCCCCGGATGTTCGAGGACATTTTCGCCCAGGCGCGCGAAATTCTCGGCCGCGCGAAAACAAGCTGATCCCCGCCGCCCATCCTATTGACACAATATGTAAAATACCGTATAGTAGTCGGCGTTCAGCCTTTTTAGACATTTCAAAGGTTTGCATGATGGACGCTGATACTGATGATGATATCCCAAGTTGGGAGCGCGTAACCCTGCGCAGCCGCTTCTACGAGTCGCATAGCCGGAACGGCGAGCCCTGCATTTCTTTCTATTCCGCGCAGTTTCCCGGCAGCAAAGGCGATGACGGCTACGTCCGCCGCACCGACATCATGGATCACAGCTTTACGACTTGGGGCGACTGGGACAATCTCGACCGCGATGCCTGCGTAAAGCAATTGGCAACGCTGGAAGCGAGCCTCGCCGAACGGGAAATGCGCGTCGAAGAACCCGGGGACCGCCTGCGCCTGCACATGGGTAAGCCGCTGCTGTCCGACTGGCAGGCGGCGCAATTGCCCATCGTCCAGAATGATTTCGACGTCTCACGCCCCCTCACGCTCGCCAGGACGCCAACCTTCAAAAAAGATTTTCGTCTGCGCCTGAAGACATCATGAATTCCGGACCGTTGAACGATAGCCGTGGCGCGCAACTGCTGGCGGCAGTGAAAGCGGGGAATATCGGCGACGCCCGGATAATGCTCGACGCCGGCGCGAACCCGTCAGTTGCGGATGCCTTCGGCAAAAGCGCGCTCGGCTGGGCGGCGGGCGATGGAAAATTCGAGCTGACGCAGCTTTTGATCGCGCGCGGCGCGAAACTTGACGCCGCGAACGAAAGCGGTCTCACGCCCCTGATATTCGCGGCGATGAACAAGCAGGCCGACACGGCGCAGGCGTTGATCGAGGCGGGCGCGAACGTGAACGCGGCCGGGAAAGGCACCTGGTATGGCGGCGTGACCGCCTTGATGTACATGGCATCGAACCGGGATGCGGAAATGGTGGCGCTGCTCATCGCGGCAGGCGCGTCGCCCCATGTATCCGACCGCCACCGACGCAACGCGGATTATTACAGCCAGAGATTCCCGGAGATACAGGAGATCCTGCGCATGACGCCCAAAGAGGCCAAAGCCTGGCGTGACGCGCGGCGGGTGGAACGCAATACCGTCCTGCAAGAAAAAATGCCGGCGATGAAAACGTTGAGGCTCAGGCCGTAATCAGGCCGCGGCCGCCTGTTCCTTCGGGGCGGCTGCCTTGACCGCGGTCGCGCCCTGCAGGCCCGAGATGACGGCGTTGATCGGCACCAGCATCCCTTCCGCATCCTTCAGCACTTTTTCGACCAGCTGCACCGCCGTATCGAGCGGCACGCCCGGTTCCAGGTTGATGTATTCCTGGTCCTTGGGCATCGAAGTATAGAGCTTCGAGATTTTTCCGGCCAGCTTGATGTCGAGCAGCGAGAGCTTGTTGATGTTCGCCTCGAAGACCGTCTTGCTGAAAGACGGGTGCTTCTGGACGATATCGCCACCCTGCTGGTACTTGGGCACTTCGTTCGGGTCTTTGAGCGAACGCAGCAGGTCCCCATAGATGACGAGGAAAGCCTCGATCTTGTTCTTGTTCTCGATGAGCTCGCCCTCGAGCGTGGAGACGAGAACTTGGCGCTCGCGCGTGAGCAGCATCTGCTCTTTGCGGCTGGATTGCTCTGATTCAGCTTCCTGCGCGGAGGCCATGCGCTTGAGCCAGTACCACATGATCAGCGCGACCAGCAACAACCCGCCGATGGGTCCGACAATGAGCACGATCATCAGCATATTGGTGGGCAGGCCCGGCATGGCGCTTTTCTGCTGGTCGGGCGCATTCACGAAACTCCAGACGCCAGCCGACGCGAGGCGCGCCTGTTCCTGCGCCTTTTCGTAGGTCGTGGCGAAGATGGACCCATACGTCTGGCGGCGGTCGACGACCACAAATCCATGTTGCAGCAGCTCGATTGCGATATCTTCGTTGCTCTGCGTAAAGCAATGGCCGATCAGTTCGGGCATCTGGCTGCCCGGCAGGATCTGGCAGTTGACTTCGCCTTCCTGGATCATCTGGTCCATGGCGTCGAGCGCCTTGAGCTCGAGCGGCGTTTCCGCCGTCTGCGCGGGCTTGATGCCGAAAAGGCGGATCGAAAAGCCTTCGGCGCGCAGGGTCACGGGGTCGACCGCGCGCATCGGGCGCTTGATATATTCGGGAAGCCCCGAGACGGAAGGCATGGACGGCATCGCCTGGCCTGTGGGCGCAGGCGCCGGAGCGGGCGCCGGGCCCGCTGCGGAAGCCATGCCGGCAAAAACCAGCATCGCCAGCGCGACGAGCGGAAAAATTATCTTACGATGCATCCAATCCCCCAATATCTTCCCCAGTGCCTATTCTAGTGATGAACGATTATGGTTTCAACAATCGCGGCCGCCGCTATGGAAACAGCACCGGGCCTAATAGCCCGTCTTGTCCTGTTTCTTCATCCAGTTGTCGAAGACGATCTTCGCTTCTTCGCGCAACATCCGGTAAACGGGCAGCGCCCGCTTGTTTTCAGGCAGCGCGATTTCGCTGTAAAGGAACGCGTCGTCGAAGCCGATGCGCTCGGCGTCCTCCCGGTGATTGGCGTAGAAAATCTTGTCGATGCGCGCCCAGTAGATCGCGGCCAGGCACATCGGGCAGGGCTCGCAGCTCGTGTAAATCTCGCAGCCTTCGAGCTTGAAGTCCTTCGTGGCGGCGGCGGCGGCGCGGATGGCCACCATTTCGGCGTGCGCGGTCGGGTCGTTGGTCGAGGTCACGCAGTTCCAGCCCTCGCCCACGATCTGGCCGCCCTTGACGATGACGGCGCCGAAGGGACCGCCGCAGTTCTCGTCCATCTTTTGCTGCGACAGGTCGATAGCCCGGCGCATGTATTGCTTGCGCTTGAGATCGAGCTCGGTATCGCCGCCAACAGCGACGGTTCCCAGCGCGGCGTCCGCCACGAGGAAATTTTCGACGGTGGACAGGACCATCATCGGGTTGACCGGTTTGTCGAGGAAGGTCACGCGCGGCAGGTTGATGCGCTGCTGCAATGAATCGCGGTCGCCGGGCTCGGCCAGGGCTACGAGCGGCACCTTGCCGTGGTCCTTCTGCATTTTCTTGAGGAAGCCGAAACTGTCCGCGCCGTCGCCCTCGACGTCCATGATGACGAGACTGGGCTTGCGCGCGAGAAGGCCGACGGCATCATCGCTTTTTCCCGCCTCGAAGGTGGCGTAGCCGGCCTTGGTCAGGATGCTGACGATCAGCTTGCGCGTGATGTCGTTCGGTTCGAGAACGAGTACCTGGCCCTTGCTTTCCCCTGACATCCTTTAGGCCCCCGCCCCTATTTTACATGCTCGTGCTCGAGTTCCTTGTCCGAGCCCTTGGGCGGGCTTTTCGGCGGCGGATAATCGAAGGCGAGCTTGTTGTCCTTCACGCCGATCTTCACGAAGCCGCCCTTGGCGAGGCGGCCGAACAGCAGCTCGTCGGCCAGCGGCTTCTTGACGTGTTCCTGGATCGTGCGGGCCAGCGGCCTTGCGCCCATCGCAGGATCGTAGCCTTTCTTGCCCAGCCACTGGCGGGCCTCGTCGGTGAGCTCGATCGTGACGCCGCGGTCGCTGAGCTGGGCTTCCAGCTGGATGATGAACTTGTCCACCACGCGGCCGATTGTTTCGGTCGACAGCGGCTTGAACGGGATGATCGCGTCGAGGCGGTTGCGGAATTCCGGCGTGAAGGCGCGGTTGATCGCTTCCTCGTCGTCGCCCTCGCGGTGCGTACGCTCGAAGCCCATCGTGGCTTTCGCGAGTTCAGAGGCGCCCGCGTTGGTCGTCATGATGAGGATGATGTTGCGGCAGTCGATGGACTTGCCGTTGTTGTCGGTCAGCTTGCCGTAGTCCATCACCTGGAGCAGGATGTTGTAAAGATCCGGATGCGCCTTTTCGATCTCATCCAGCAAGACGACGGAATGCGGGTGCTGGTCGATCTTGTCGGTCATGAGGCCGCCCTGGTCGAAGCCGACATAACCGGGAGGCGCGCCGATCAGGCGCGACACCGAGTGGCGTTCCATGTATTCCGACATGTCAAAACGGGTCAATTCGAGGCCCAGCGTCTTGGCGAGCTGGCGCGCGACCTCAGTCTTACCGACGCCGGTCGGACCCGAGAACAGATAGGAGCCGATGGGCTTTTCCGGCTCGCGCAGGCCCGCGCGGGAAAGCTTGATGGCCGAGGACAGCGCCTCGATGGCTTCGTTCTGGCCGAAGACCATGGTCTTGAGGTCGCGCTCGAGGTTCGAAAGCGCTTCCTTATCGTCCTTGGTAATGGTCTTGGGCGGAATGCGCGCGATTTTTGCGACGATATTCTCGATATCCTTCACGCCGATGAGCTTCTTGCGCTTGTCTTCGGGCAGCAGCATCTGCGAGGCGCCCGCCTCGTCGATCACGTCGATCGCCTTGTCGGGCAGCTTGCGGTCGCCGATATAACGCGCCGAGAGTTCCACCGCGGTGCGGATCGCCTCGTCGGCGAACTGGACCTTGTGATGCTCTTCGTAATAGGGTTTCAGCCCTTTGAGGATACGCACGGCGTCGTCGAGTGTGGGCTCGTTCACGTCGATCTTCTGGAAGCGGCGCACGAGCGCGCGGTCTTTTTCGAAGTGGTTGCGGTATTCCTTGTAGGTCGTCGAGCCGATGCAGCGCAGCGTGCCGGAGGACAGGGACGGCTTGAGCAGGTTCGAGGCGTCCATCGCGCCGCCCGACGTCGCGCCGGCGCCGATTACGGTATGGATTTCGTCGATGAAGAGGATCGCGCCCTCGATCGCCTGCAGTTCGGTCAGCACGGCCTTGATGCGCTCTTCGAAGTCGCCGCGGTAGCGCGTGCCGGCCAGCAGCGAACCCATGTCGAGCGCGTAGATAACGCAGGATTTGAGCACGTCGGGGACATTGCCTTCGACGATGCGGCGCGCGAGACCTTCGGCGATGGCGGTCTTGCCCACCCCGGGGTCACCGACGTAGAGCGGATTGTTCTTGGTGCGGCGGCACAGAATTTGAATCGTGCGCTCAACCTCCTGCTCGCGGCCGATCAGCGGGTCGATCTTGCCCTTCATGGCCTTGAAGTTGAGGTTGATGCAATAGGCATCAAGCGCCTCGCGGCCCTTCTTGATGATGTTTTCTTCCTGCGTCTCTTCTTCGGCGCCGTGGACGGTGCGCGTCTCGGCCTGGCCCGGCACCTTGGCGATGCCGTGCGAGATATAATTCACGGCGTCGAAGCGCGTCATCTCCTGCTCCTGCAGGAAATAGACGGCATTGCTTTCGCGTTCGGAGAACAGCGCAACGAGCACGTTGGCGCCCGTGACCTCTTCGCGTCCCGAAGATTGCACGTGGATCGCGGCGCGCTGGAGCACGCGCTGGAAGCTCGACGTCGGCTTGGACTCTTCGGAGGCCGGATGCACGAGGTTCTGAAGCTCGGCATCGATATAGTGCATGAGTTCCTGGCGCAGCAGGTCGATGTCGACGCCGCAGGCGCGCATGACGGCAACGGCGTCCTGGTCTTCGGTCAGCGCGAGCAAAAGATGCTCGAGCGTCGCGAATTCATGATGCCGGGCGTTCGCATAAGCGAGGGCGCGGTGCAGGGTCTGTTCAAGGTGGCGGGAGAGCATGGTTCTCCTTACTCCTTCTCCATCGTACATTGTAGCGGATGTTCATTTTTACGGGCGTAGTCCATGACCAGATTAACTTTTGTTTCAGCGACCTCGTGGGTATAGACGCCGCACACACCAACGCCCCGGCGATGGACATGCAGCATAATTTCCGTCGCCTCTTGCCTATTCTTCCCGAAAAACCTTTCCAAGACATGAACAACGAAGTCCATGGGCGTAAAGTCGTCGTTTAACAGAAGAACCCGGTACATCGAGGGTTTTTTGGTCTTCGTCCGGGTGCGGGTCAGGACGCCCACCTCGGTGCGCCCGGGACGATCCGGATCGCGGTCGTCGTCGTCAGGACCGGCGCAATAAATTAAGTATTTGTTTTCAAGTATTTGCATCATGCCCGTTGCGCCGTGAGGCCGGCCTGTTTTCTATCTAAAAAACGGTCGCCAAAAGAGAAATATAGTACATCGCGCCAACCAAGGGTATCCCCTTGTAAAAAGCCTTTACATTTGCCATCCATTCCCATAAAGTATCCGGATTATTTTCGGAGTCTCGTAATAAAATAATTCACAGGCGATTTTACGTGAAACAAAAACGTGTTATAGGCGCGATGGCCTTGGCGCTCGCATTCAATGCGGCAGCGACCTCCAGCCTGTCCGCCCAGCGCGTCCGCGAAGACCCCAAGCCCTCCCGCTACGCCGAGCTTGCCATCGATGAACGCACCGGCAAGGTGCTGTACGAGCACAACGCGCAGCATTCGGTCTACCCCGCCTCGACGACGAAGCTGATGACCGCCTACCTGACCTTCCAGGCGATGAAAGACGGCAAACTGCATCTCGATGATATGCTGAAGATCTCGCCCTATGCCGCCTCGATGCCGACCACGAACCTGTGGTTCACGGAAGAAACAGTCACGCGGACCTTCACGAAAAACGCCCATGGCAAGCGCATCGCGCATATCCAGAAAGGCCCGCGCAAGCAGGTGGTCTTTGAAATCAAGGCGGAAACCGCCCTGCGCGGCATGCTGTGCCATTCCGCCAATGACGCGGCCGTGGTTTTTGCGGAAGCGGTGGGCGGCAACGTCGACGATTTCGTGGCTGAAATGAACGCGCAGGCGAAGCGCCTGGGCATGACCAACACGCATTTCGCCAACCCCAACGGGCTGCCGAACGTCACCAACAAGACGACGGTCGAGGACATGGCGAAGCTGGCCCGCGCCCTCATTGAGGATTTCCCCGAATATTATAAGTATTTCAGCATTCCCAGCATCACTTACAATGGCAATTTCGCCAAGAACACCAATCATCTTCTCGGCGTGGATCCCGATGTCGACGGCATGAAGACGGGCTGGATCGAAATGTCGGGCTTCAACCTCATCGCCTCGGCCAAGCGCGGCGACACGCGCGTTATCGCCATCGTCTTCGGCGCGACCTCCTCCGCCGTACGCAACCAGGACGTGGAGCACCTGCTGACCTTCTCCTTCGAGAAGGAAAAGAATCCCGATGCGCGCTTCGCCTACGGCCATGCCCCGGCGGCCAATCAGCCTGTACGCTATGTCCAGGCGACGCCAAAGGAACAACATGCGCCGCCGGCGCCGCCCGCGCTCGCCGCGAGCCCGCCACCTCCCCCGAAAGACGCAACGCCCAAGCTCGTGGTCTCGCCCTCGAAGCCGGCGTAAAAGCGGATTCTAGCGCATTCTTTTCGCGACTCTTTTTGATGCAGTGCCATTTTTAAAAGGGTTCCACGATTATCCTGTGGATATTCCTTGTTTTTTTATGCGTTCGACCCAAATCGAAGCTAGACAATCGCTTGCCCAGAGCTGATAATATTTGGCAAGGCTTCTTTTACATTTCAGGAATGACGACCGCGATGCGGAATACGATGGCTAACCGTGATTTCAAAGGCTTTGGGCGACTGTTCATCTTCGCTCTCCTTGCGGTGAGCCTTGTCCTTTCTTCCACCCTTCCATCTTTCGCCGCCCGCCGGCACCATGTCGCCCGCGCCGCGCGTCACCACCATGGCCCGGCGGCGCCGGAGCCCGACCGCTATTCCTCCATCGTCATCGATGCCAACACCGGCTATGTCCTGAGCGAAAAAGATGCCGACGCCCGCCGCTATCCCGCGTCCCTGTCGAAGATGATGACGCTGTACCTCGTGTTCGAGGCGCTCGAGAACGGCACTGCGACCAAGAACCAGCGCCTGCCCATTTCCGCCAATGCCCAGTACCAGGAGCCCTCCAAGCTCGGCTTGCAGGAAGGTTATACCATCCGCCTCGAGGATGCGATCTATGGCGTCTGTACGCGCTCGGCCAATGACGCGGCCGTGACGCTGGCCGAAGGCATCGGCGGCTCTGAGGCCCGTTTCGCCCGAATGATGACTTTCAAGGCGCAGGAGCTGGGTATGCGCGGCACGCACTTCGTGAACGCGACGGGCCTTCACGACCCGATGCAGTATTCGACCGCGCGCGACATGTCGATCCTGGCGCAGGCGCTCATCCACGATTTCCCGCGCGAATACCGCTACTTCAGCACGCCCAGCTTCACCTATGCGGGGCTGGTCAGCATCAACCACAACAAGCTGATGCAGACCTATCCCGGCATGGATGGCATCAAGACCGGCTATGTGCATGCTTCGGGCTATAACCTCGTGGCTTCGGCGGTACATAACGGCCGCCGCCTGATCGGCGTCATCTTCGGCGGACGCACAGCGGTCGCCCGGAATAAAGCCATGGCCATGCTGCTCGACGCCGGCTTCGACCGCCTGAAGGATCCGCGCGTCATGGCGCTCCTGGAACAGCGCGAGAAACTGGCCGACGCCCGCCTGCCGCGCCGCCGTCCCTTGCCCGCGTCAGCCGCGCCGGAACCCGCCTCCGCGCCGGCCAATACCAACACCCGCACGCAGATGCCCTATAACGCCCTCCCCCAGTCGCAGGAAGGCGAAGGCGACGTGAACGAGGCCTCGGACACCCGGGCGCTGCCGGCAGATGCCGCGGCAATTGCCCAATTCCAGCCCGCGCCGCTCAATACCGCCGCGGTCAGCCAGCAACCGGGGCAGCCGCGCCTCGCGCTGGCGAGCCCGCCGCCGCAGCCTGTCGCCGGCACCTGGGCGATCCAGATCGGCGCCTATTCCAGCCATGACGCCTCGATGATGGCGCTGCGCAACGCCAAGGAACAGCTGCCGGTGCGCCTGACCGCCTCGAGCCGCTACATGATCGTCCCGCTCATGACCAACCGCGGCATGATCTACCGCGCGCGCATGGGCGGCCTGGACCGCGACCAAGCCGCCGCCGCCTGCAAGGTGTTGCAGGGCAGCTGCGTCGTCCTCGCCATCCAATGAGCGACCCCTCTTCCGCCCCCGCCCTCGAAACCGTCCGCATCGTGGTGAGCGGCCGCGTGCAGGGCGTGGGCTATCGCGCCTGGTTCCTGGAAGAAGCAGAAGAACTGCAGCTCTCCGGCTGGGTGCGCAACCGCGTCGATGGCAGCGTCGAAGCCCTCGTCCACGGCGACAAGCGCAAGGTCGACGACTTGATCAAGGCCTGCCACAAGGGGCCCACCCTGTCGCGGGTTGACAAGGTGACAGTCGAAGCGGCAAAGTACGACGGCATTTCCGGTTTCCGTATTGAAAAGACAATTTGATATGCGTCTCGCCGCCTCTCTCGCCCTTGTCATTGCGCTTCTCGCCGCGCCCGCCTTCGCGCAGGAGCAGTCAGCCCCGCTACAGCAACAGCCGGCGCCCGAGGTGCCGAAGAAGGCGGAAGTGCCGTTCCGCGAGGATGCGGGGCTGATCACGGCGGAATATTATCTTGCCACCGGCAAATACGCGCAGGCGCTCGAGGTGATCGGCGGCGTGATCCAGCGCCACCCGGACAGCGCGGATGCCTATACCTATCGCGGCTTCGCATTTGAGCGCCTGGGCGACGTCAAGAAAGCCGAAGAAAACTACAAGCACGCCATCGAGGTCGAACCCACGCACCTCGGCGCGAACCGGTACCTGGCCGGCATGTACCTGCGACGGGGCGACCTGAACAAGGCGATGGATATCCTGCAAGTCATCCGCATGACCTGCGGCGATGTCGCCTGCGAAGAACTTGACGAGTTACAGGCGGATATCAACCATTACCGCAATGGCCAGCGCGACGTTCCGTTAAGCCAGAGCCGCGGCTTTATCCCCAACGACAAGTCCTTCTACCAAAACAATTAATGCGGCTTCCGCACGTTCCGCCGGCGTGCCGCGATGGTCCTCTAAAATATTTGACATAATAATGCAAGTTAGTGTATGCTCTCCGAGCGTGAATGGCGAGGATTTTGGCATGGAATTGACAATACCGGCCCGGCCGATCGGCCTGATTTCCCAGCTCTGGGCTTACCCCTTGGCTGTGCTGGCCGATGCGCGGCATCCGCCGACATCCTCGACATTGCATGAACGGTTAAATCGCGCGGCGCGTCTGTGCCAGTATGCGATGGCAAAGCGCTGCCTCAGCCAAGGCGCCAACCCGAACCTGAAAAATGCAAAGGGTTCGCCCCTCGTCGTCGCCGCCGCATTCTATGGCCAGCGCACGCTGCTGCGCGCCCTTGCGGACGCCGGCGCCGATCTGAATGCCACTGAGAATTATGGCTGGACCGCCTTAAGCTGCGCCGCTGAAAAGGGCGACGAAAACATCGTCCGCTTCCTGCTGGACAGGGGCGCCGACGTCAATGCGAAGGGCGACACCGGTCGTACGGCGCTTATCGAGGCGGCGGATGCCGGGCACACTGGCACCGTCCGCCTGCTGCTCGACCGCGGCGCAGATCCATCCCTCGCCTCGTGCTACGGAGATACAGCCCTTGGAATTGCTCAGAAAAAATACTACGACGACATCGCGCGCCTGATCGCGGCGGCCATGCCGCCTCCGGCCGCGCCGCCGCCAGCCGCCTCCCCGTCTGCACCGGCTGCACAACCATTCAATGTGTCGTCGGCCCCCTCCGCCGTCGCCACCGCGCAGGCCATCAATATCAGCCGCCCGCTTACGCTCAAGGCGCAGGCGGGCGCGGCGACGCCGACGTGACCGGCTTCGGGCGGGGATAAAGCCACATGGGCAAAAACAGCGATTTCAATGACGTCTCCGGCACGTCCCGCGAACTGGGCCTGCGCCTCATCGGCCTTATAAAGACGAAGAAGGACGGCGCGAGCGGAAATTCCACGCTGCCCGACCGCTGCCGCGCGCTGATCGAGGCAGGCGCGGACATCGAGACGCGCGACGACAAGGGCATGACGCCGCTGCTCTGGGCCTCGTCCAATTTCCGCGTCAAAATCCTCCAGCTGCTGCTCGACCACGGCGCAAGCGCGCTGGCACGTGACGACGCGGGCGCTTCCGCGATCGACCACGCGGTCAAAAAGAAAAGCAGACCCGCTATTCCCCTCTTGGAGGCGGCGCGCGACGCGCAGCTTCAGGAGATCGTAAAGACCGACATGCGCGAACGCGTCGCGGTCTTCAAAAAGCCGCTAAAGCTTCAATCCCGCCGTGGCAAATCGTCTGTTTGATATTATAACGCCGGCGGCTTCGGCCATTTCGGCGCGGGCGGTTTGGGCAGCGCGTCGCAGAATTTGACGAAGGACGCCATCACATCCTTTAAATCGTCGCGCAGCTTCGCCATCGCGGGCAGCGGCGTCACCGCATCTTCATCCATGTAAAGCTTGCGGTTCACCTCGACCTGAATGGCATGGCGGCCCGCGACCGGATGGCCGGAGCGGCGGATGATTTCGGCGCCGCGAAAGCCGGGAACGTCAACACCCACTTTGTAGCCTTTTTCTTCCAGAAGCCGCTTGAGCTCTTTGACGATTGTGGGCGAACAGCTCTCGCCGTCGCGCGTGCCGAGGATGAAATCATATTTGTTCTGGCGCTTGCCGCGGTGTGTGGTGGACGGCATCGAATGGCAGTTGAGGTGAATGACGCGGCCGTGGCGCTCGCAAGCGTCATCGAGAAGCGCCGCCAGCCTGTCGTGATAGGGCTGGTAATAGCCAGCGACGCGGTTGAAGACCTCTTTCAGCGAGAGCGACCTTGCGTAAATCTTCTGCGCCGAACGCGGCGTACATTTGTCGCGCAGCAGTTCGCCGTCGGATGGATGGTATGTCGCGTCCTCGCCGCGGGCATGCCGTTCGCTCACCGTGTCGCGGCGGTTCGGGTCGATATAGCTGCGCGGAAACTGCGCCTGCAAAAACGGCACGCCGAGCGACGGCAGGAAGTCGTACAGGCTGTCGAGCCCCGCATCCTCCGCCTTGCGCAGCTCGGAGAAGTCGCAGGCATAGCCGAAATCGTCCGGATATTCGCAGCCGCTATGCGGGCTGTCCGCGACGACGCAGGAGGACGGCGCGGCCGGCAAATCCACTCGCAAAATGTCGTGCATGTCGCGCGGCAATGCGTTCCTCCGAATTAAAATGATTTCTCGATGTTTATAGACGAAATCTTCTAAAAAGTGAAGACGGCGACGCTGTCATTCAGGAATGGGAAACACAGAGAATACAGAGGCCACAGAGAAGAACAAAGAACCGACTCTCTGTGCCCTCTGTGGTTCAAAAATGCCTGCGGCGCTATTCCTTGTCGCCGTCGCCCTTTTTGAGCTGTTCGAGCTTGGCCTGGCGCTGGCGCATCTTTTCCTCGACGGGGCGCAGGCGCTTGGCGAGCTCGTCGCCCTGGAAGCGGCTGGCCAGGTTCTTGCGCCGGCTTTCGAGCGAGCGAATGCTATTCTCGCAGTCGCGGATGTCATCCGCGCGCGTCCGGACTTTGGGTTTGGTTTCGGGTTTGGATTGTTCAGCCATGCAATGCTCCCCCAAGCGATCCTTAAAGACTATACCACCACCATTTTCTGGATGGTATTGGTGGTGGAGAACCCCTCCTCCATGTCGGCGCGGACGACCTTGCCGCCCCAGGAAGTAATCAGGTCGTAGCCGACGACTTCTTCGAGCTTGTACTGACCGCCCTTGATAAGGACGTCCGGCTTGATCGCCTTCAGGTATTCGATGGGCGTGTCTTCGTCGAAGACGACGACGAGATCGACCATTTCAAGCGCGGACAGGATGGCCGTGCGCGCGATCTGGTCCTGCACCGGGCGCGACGGCCCTTTGAGGCGCTTGACCGAGGCGTCGCTGTTGATGGCGACGACGAGATAATCGCAGGCCGCTTTCGCCTGGCGCAGCGTCGACAGGTGGCCGGGATGCAGAAGATCAAAGCAGCCATTGGTGAAGCCGACCTTGAAGCCGCGCGTGCGCCAGCGTTCCGCCTGCTCGGCCGCGCCCTGGCGGGTCGTGTATTTCGTCTTGCGCTGATAGGATTGCTTTTCCATCGCGAAGCCGGCGGAGAGAACCTGTTCGATCTCTTCGGGACGCGCGGTCGCCGTGCCCGGCTTGCCGACGACGATGCCGGCCGCGATGTTGGAGAGCAGCGCCGCATTGCGCATCGTGGCGCCCGACGCCAGCGCCGATGCAAAAGTCGCGATAACCGTGTCGCCCGCGCCCGAGACGTCGTAAACCTCGCGCACATTCGCGGGAATATGGATGGGATCGGCGGTGGCCGAGACCAGTGACATGCCGTCCTTGCTGCGGGTGGCGAGCACATTCGCGATGCCGCAGCCGGCGATGATCTTGATGGCGGCCGCGCGCACCTCGTCGTCGGCCGCGGCCTTCAGGCCGGTCGCGGTTTCCAGTTCCTTGCGGTTGGGCGTGACGACGGTCGCGCCGCGGTAACGCGAGAAATCCGTGCCTTTCGGGTCGACGACAACAGGCTTGTTGAGGCGCCGCGCGATCTCGATGATGCTGCTCACGATCTTGTCGGTCAGCAGGCCTTTCTTGTAGTCGGACAGGATGATGGCGCCCGCCTGCGCGATGAGATGTTCGGCACGCGCGATAATTTTCTGCTCGGTCTCCGATGAAACGGGGCGCGACTTTTCGCGGTCGACGCGCAGGATCTGCTGTCCGCCGCTGACAAAGCGGCTTTTCACGGTGGTCGAGCGGTCGGTCACCGTTTCCAGCTCGGCCTCCACGCCCATGTCGGAGAGGAGCTTCGCCACATCCTTGCCCGCGCCATCGTCGCCGACCGCGGCCAGCAGCATGGCTTTCGCGCCGAGCGCCGCTATATTCGCTACAACGTTGCCGGCGCCGCCCAGCATGTGCTTCTCCCGCTCGACGAGCAGGACGGGAATCGGCGCCTCGGGGGAAATGCGTTCCACGCCACCATAGACAAAGCGGTCCAGCATGACATCGCCCACGCAAAGCACGCGCGCCTGGCGGATATGGGTCAAAACATCGAAAAGGACTGTGTTTTCAATCATGTAGATGATAAGATAAGTTTGGAATTTAATTTCTCAACGATTATCATAATGTCAGGGCCTCAGCAAGTTGAAAAAAGTTCCTAACCCGGGTGCCGGTCGTTCAGAATTTATTAACAGTTATTGCATAATAATGGAACTGTTACGCAACGGACACAAGCACAATACACAAAGGCACAGTTTCATGACAGAGCAAAAGACCCCGCCGGCAGAAACGACTTCCAAGACGCCGGCCAGCCTGCAGGACAGCTTTATCCGTTCTGTCGGCCGCAAGGTCCGCACCAACAAACTGGGCGATCTGCTCGTCAACGCCGAACTCATCAGCCGCGAGCAGCTGCGCAGCGCTTTGAAGGCCCAAAAGGAAACCGGCGTGCGTCTCGGCCGGGTGCTGATCGAGCAGGGCTCGATCTCCGCGGGTCAGCTCTATCGCAAGCTGGCGGAACAATGGGTTATCAAGGCCTCGACCGCCGGAATGGCGCTCATGATGCAGCTCTTCACCCCTTCGGCCGCGCGCGCCGATGACGGCGCAGTGCGCCTGGCCTCCGCCTTCACCATCGCCCATACGATTCAGCCGCAGTCTTTTCCGTCCCTGTTCGGCACCACGGAAATCCGCTCGACCGATATTTCGGCCTTCACCAAATGGACCTCGGTGATGACCCGTTTCGACGCGCAGATGAAAAAGGACGGCGGTACGGAAGTCGTCAAGCAGTGGAAGGCGCACCTGCAGTCGCTGAAGGGCCGCTCGGTCCGCGAGCAGATCGAGGGCGTCAACAGCTACATGAATTCCCAGCCCTATATCGAAGACATCGACAATTATCGCGTGTCGGATTACTGGGCGACGCCGATCGAATTCTTGAGCCGCGGCGGCGACTGCGAAGATTTCGCGATCGCGAAATACGCGTCTTTGCGCGCGCTTGGCTTCTCGTCCGACCAGATGCGCATCGCCATCGTGCAGGACAAGATCAAGAACGTGGCCCACGCGATCCTGATCGTCTATGTCGAAGGCCAGGCCTTCGTGCTGGACAACCAGGACAAGCGGGTGGAGAACGCGGACAACGTCAACCGCTACAAGCCGATCTTCTCCATCAACAGCAACGACTGGTGGCTGTACAAGCAGCCGCATACGAGCTAAGGGCCTATCTTAAAAATTCAATCAATACTCAAGAACGTCATCCCCGCGAAAGCGGGGATCTCGTTGTCTAATGTCATTTCTCAGTCCCATGGGATTCCCGCTTTCGCGGGAATGACGCTCGAGATTACGGCGCAAACAACAGCATCATCGAGCCGCCGTCGAGCGTGAATTTGTCGCCGTTCTCACGGCCGTGGATTTCGGAGATGCGCAACTCGGCGGGAAAACCGGCAGTCGCCGGATGCAGGGTCATTTTGTCCATATCCGCTTCCGGAATGACGCCCTGCTTTTCCTTGTTCAGCGAGTCCGCGAGCGGCTGGAGCTCGAAGGTGTCGCTGCGGCCATCTGCCAGCACTGCGGTCACGACGGCGTTGGCGCCCATGCTGAGCGTCAGGATATGTTTGTCATGGACCGCCTGCGGAAAATCCATCTTCCAGGTTCCGTTGTAGAGATTGGGCGTCGCCCAAGCCATGTAGGTGTAGGGGGCGATACCCTCGACCCAGTCGCCCGAGAACTGGCCGTGAGCCGCACTGAAACTTTTGTAACTGCCGCCGCTTTCCTTCGTTTCCCAGCGCGAGACGTACTGCATGCCCCAGGCCTCCATCACGTAGCGGGTCATATTGTAATCCATCCAGCAGGGGCCGAAGCGGCGCTCCCCGCAGGTCGATGAATCATAGCTCGGCATCTCGTTCTTGTATTTCTTCTGTATCTCGCCGCGGACCGGGTCGACGAAATGGGCGATCGCCTTTTCCTTGCCTTGATAAAAATAATCCAGGGTGCCGCTAATATCCTTGCGCAATTCGAAGGGCACGTTTTGGCCGGTCTTGCCCACGCTGCCGTCCGCGTGGAGCACGCCGGCTTCGCGCAGCATGCCTTCGAGCCGCGCGAGCTGGCTGCGCGTCGAGACATGCACTGCGCCCCACGGGCCGACGGAAGCGAACAGGAACAGCAGGCAGAGCGCCATGGGCACATGCTTAATATGGGCCGCGCGCGGGCGCGACAGGTTCCAGATCGTCAGCGCCGTCAGCCAGGTCAGGCACACGCCAATGGCATAACGGTCTTCCGTCACCCCATATTGCGACAGGCGCGTATAAAGGCCGATCGCGAGCAGCAGGATCGGGACGATGAGGATATAGTAGAAATATTTATAAAACTGCTGGAGCAGCTTCGTACCGTAATCGCGCATCGGAAAGACCGCGAGCCGCGCCGCCGCGCCGAGCGAGCCGAAACCCGTGACCATATAAGCGAGATTGCCCTTCGGCAGCTCCCACTGCACCGCGATCTTGATGAAATAGACGTAGAGCACCCACATATAAATGAGGATCAGCGGCACCACGAGGTAATTGGCGATGAAATAGATGCCGGCGGGGATCGCGCATTCGTTCTTTTCGAAATCGAACTGGCGCGAAATCTGGTGCATGAACATGACGGGGCCGAAAAACGTCCCGCCGAAAATCCAGATGTCGCCGTAGATCTTACCCGACAGCTTCATGTCGTACAGCAGGTAATCCATGCTGCCGATGATGGCGGAAAGCCCGAGGCACAGGATAAACGTCGACAGGCCCGCGATGGCCAGCGACACGCCGTTGAGATAATTGAAATACCAGACGCTGTCTTCCGTGCTGTTGCGCCCAAGATAGGGCGCGAAAAGCATCGACAGCCCCAGCGCCGCGCCAATGAAAACATGCATGGCCGAAAACCGGTCGGGGATAAGCGCCAGCGCCAGCAGGACGATGCCGCCCGCGAACATGATTGCGGCTTCGCGGGCGCGCGGCAGCTGACGCCCTTCCGAATAGAGGCGCGAAGCGGTGAAGAAGACGAGCGCATAGCCAAGGAACAGCAAGGCCCGCAGCATGTCGTCGTCGGAGAGCGGCTTGATGTCATGCGCCGCCAGTATCGACAGGATCGCGGCACCCGCGCAGCAGGTCACCGAGAGCGGAAACCGCGCGAAAGTGTCGGTCACCGCTGTCGTTAAATATTCGACCTGGAACCGCTTTATAAAGGTTTTAAAACCCATGGCTGCCCTGCATGATCCCCTCTCCCAACGCATGTTGGGAGAGGGTTAAGGAGAGGGATTGTCCTAAATCCGACATTTGGCACAATCCCCCTCCCCAACCCTCCCCCGCGACGAGCGCGGGAGAGGGAGAAAAAATCACTCCACCCAAGCGACGCGCAGAATATTCGTCGAGCCCGGCGTGCCGAAGGGAACACCGGCGGTGATGACCAGCCGCTGGCCCTTCTGCGCGATGTCGTGATCGAGCGAGAGGCGCACGGCTTTGTCGACCATGTCATTGAAATTGTCGACATCCTTGGTGTGAACCGGGTAAACGCCATAAGACAGCTGCAACCGGCGCGCGACCGGCACGCTTTCGGTCAGGCAAAGCACGGGAACCGAGGGCCGCTCACGCGCGGTGCGGAGCGTGGTCGAGCCCGAGGTCGTGTAATTCACGATGGCGGCGGCAGACACGGTGGTCGCGACCCAGGACGCGGCCGAGGTAATCGCGTCGGGCGAAGTCTTGTCGGGATCGGGGTGCTCGGCATCCATGATCTTGCGGTAAAGCTCGTCGTGTTCCACCTCGGCCGCGATGCGGTCCATGATCGAGACGGCTTCGAGCGGATATTCGCCCGAAGCGGTTTCCGCCGAGAGCATGACGGCGTCGGTGCCGTCGTAAATCGCGGTCGCGACGTCGGACGCTTCCGCGCGCGTGGGGCGCGGCGATGAAATCATTGATTCCAGCATCTGCGTCGCCACGATGACGGGCTTGCCGAAATGACGGCAGACATGGATGATGCGTTTTTGTACGGAAGGGACTTTTTCAGCCGGTATTTCGACGCCGAGGTCGCCGCGTGCGACCATGACGGCGTCCGCCATTTCCACGATCTGCTGCAGGTGCGTGATCGCCGTGGGTTTTTCGAGCTTCACGATGATCTTGGCGCGTCCGGCCACGAGCCGGCGCCCTTCCGCCACGTCTTCGGGGCGCTGCACGAAAGAGAGGGCGATCCAGTCCACGCCCATGTTGACCGCGGCCTCGAGATCACGGCGGTCTTTTTCGGTGATGACGTTGGACTTCAGGATCACGTTGGGCAGGTTGACGCCCTTGCGGTCGGACAGGCGCTTGCCCGCCACGACTTCGGTCTCGACGAAGTCCTTGCCCTTCTTGACGACATGCAGGTGCACCTTGCCGTCGTCGAGCAGGACATCCGCGCCTGCTTCGAGCGCTTCCATGACTTCCGGGTGCGGCAGGCAGACGCGCTGGTCCGTCCCCGGTGCGGGGTTTGAATCGAGCGTCAGGCGCATGCCCTTGTGCAGTTCGATGGCGCCGTCCTTGAAAGTCCCGAGGCGCAGCTTGGGGCCCTGCATGTCGGCGAAGACGCCGATGGGGCAGCCGACCGACTGTTCCAGGTCGCGGATGATCTTGATGCGCTTCTCGTGGTCCTCGTGGACGCCGTGGCTGAAGTTGAGCCGGAAGACGTCGACGCCGGCTTCGTAAAGCTGGCGCACCATCCCGGGCGTCGAGGACGCCGGGCCTAAGGTTGCGACGATCTTTGTTTTTCTGTTGCGCCGTGCCATTGAATAACGGGTCCACCCTTTTGTTATGCAACTTTTGGCACGGTTTGTTTCGAATATCAAAAGCATATTTCAAGAGTACCGGGCGTTTGTGTCCCCTTGATGGTGGAAGTTATGAGAAATTGTGCAGATAAAAAACCGCCCCGAGGAAAGGTCGGGGCGGTTAAAAGTATTGCGGAGAGATAGTCCTTAGTATCCTTTAGGCTCCTGCGCCGGGCGGGAAGCCGTTATGCCAGCCTTCCTTCCACGGATTGCGCTTTTTGCCGAGCAATTCGCGCGCTTCGGGAGACAGTTTTTCGTCGATCTCCTGGGCGGGACGGCGGTACTGATGGCCGCCTTCCATTTTATAAGCCGCGATGCCGAAAGCCGCATTGATCGAGCGGGAGAAGAAGTCGCTGACTTCGTTTTCATTGTTGTTCATGACACACCTTTATCTCTTTTTGTCTTTTTGCCGATGGCGGCGCCCTAGTCAGCTGGCCAGCACACGGCTTGTTTTCGCGCTCACCATCCTGCTGCGGCGCACCATTGTCAACAAGGCAATGAAAATAAACAGGAAATGTCCCTGAACGACTGCTCAATTGGAATAAAACTGCCGGGCTCTTTTCCGAACGGGTAATTTTATTACTCAGCGAAAAAACGGGACAGGGAATCGAAATTGACCTGCGCCTCCCGTTTATGTTATGTAAAAGCATGAAAAGAACCGGCTCTTCATTTAAAAAGGCGGCAAAAGCGCAGCAGACGCAGCTTGAAGAGCATTTCTTCAGGCTGGTCGAAGATGGCGACGCCGTAGCCGTGGCCGACTTCCTGCGCGATCATTCCGGCGCGCACAGCTGGAGGCGCAACACCGGCGGTGATGACGATGACACCGTCAGCCGCATCGAGACGCCCCTGCATCGGGCGGCACAGCGCGGCCGGCTCGAGGTCGCGAAGGCGCTGGTGATGGCAGGCGCGGATGTCGATGTGACCGATGATGCGGGGCGCACGCCGCTGATGCTGGCCGCGGGGGCGAACATGCCCGATGTCATGGAATACCTGTTATCCGAGCGCGCCGACATCAACAAGACGGGCGAAGGCGGCGCGACAGCCCTGTCCTGGGCGGCCATTAACGGCGCGGAGGAATGCGCGCGCCTGCTGCTCGACGCGGGCGCGGACGTGAATGCCAAGGGCTTGGGCGGCGAACCGCCGCTGTTTTCCGCCCTCGGCATGGAAGACGAGCAAGGCGCGCGCGGCATGGTGCGGCTGCTGCTCGAACGCGGCGCCGACGCGGAATTGCGTAACGAACGGGGCTTTACCGCGGAGGATGAAGCCTTCGACCGGAACCGGCCCGGCCTTGCGGCCTATATCGGCATCTGCGCGCGAGAAATCGCCGATGACAATGCGGAACAACTGCGCGTCGCCATCGAACGCGACACCGAAATCATCAAGGGTGGCACCACCGTACCCATCGCGGTCCGCAGGCCGCTGCAATTCAGGAAAAGCTGACATGCGCACGGTCGATCCCGAATTCGCGGACACGCTCGCCGATTTCTGCGGCACGCCGCGCAAGGCCTTCTTTGGCGCACTGGAAGCCGAAAATATCAGCCTTGTGCGCGACGTGCTGAAACATCACCCGGACGCTGTTGCCTGGCGCACAATCCGCGACGACCTCCAGGCCGAGGATGACTTCGGCCTGCATATCGCGGCGCGCCTGGGGTCGCTGGAACTTGCGAAGCTGCTGCTGGACGCGGGCGCCCAGGTTAACGCGCGGAACGTTGATGGCGAAAGCCCCGTCATGGAGGCGATCCGCCATCACCAGGAAGAGGTCGTCCGCCACCTGCTGGTCGAGGCGAAAGCCAATCCCAATCACCGCTGCGGATCCGGCGAGACGCCGCTGATGGTCGCCGCGGCGGAAGGCTTTTTCGAGGGGGCCGAACTGCTGATCGCGCAGGGCGCCGATGTCCATGCGCGTGCCAAGGCAGGTAACGCCCTCATCTATGCGGTCGATACATTCCGGGCGAATGAAAAGATCATATCATTGCTGGTGGAAAAGGGCGCGCGCTACGACATCCGGAACGAAGAGGGCAAGACCGCGCTCGAAATCGCCCGCGACGGCCGGCGGCCGTTCGCGGACTTTCTTGCCGGCTGCATCGCAAGGCGAGAAGAGGCCATGGTCGCCGAAAGCCGCGCGGCCCAGGGCCGTGATATCGCCGCCATCCATTCCGGCATCGCGCGGACAATCGCGGTCAAAAAGCCGCTCCGGCTTAGAACTCCGGGCCTGTAACAAGACGATAACCGACGAACATCCGGGTAACCAAGCCCGCGGGGCTTTTCGGTTGCTCGCGGGTCCGAATCCGGCTATGTAACCATCTTAATACTACGGGGCGAATAGGAATTATCGCGCGACCCTGGCGTTAGCCCGGGTGCGGCCTTTTACGCACGGTGAAGCATGGCAACAGCAGTCCGCCCTGAAAGACGCCCTTTATCCGGCGATGTTCATTATTGCGGCCTGGTTCCCACGCGCACGGTCCTGCTGACCGGCGATGACGTCGCGGCCAAGCGCGCTGAAATCCTTGCGTATTTCAACCGGTCCTTTTCGCTCTATGAAAGCCTGTTCGAATGCCTGAGGGACGACGAGGCCTTCTTTCACCGCGCCGACCCCCTGCGCCATCCGCTGATTTTCTATTACGGCCACACCTCTGTCTTCTTCATCAACAAGCTGAACGTGGCGGGATTCCTCAAACAACGCATTGACCCGCATCTTGAATCCGTGCTGGCCATCGGCGTGGACGAAATGTCGTGGGACGACCTCGACGAAAAACATTACGACTGGCCGAAACCTTCGGAAGTGAAAGCCTATCGCGCCCGCACGCGCGAGATCGTCAGCGATTTCATCCGCACCTGCGACATGAAACTGCCGATTTCCTGGGACGATCCGATGTGGATCGTCCTGATGGGCATCGAGCACGAGCGCATCCACCTCGAAACCTCCGCTGTCCTCCTTCGCCAGCTGCCCTTGTCGCTGGTGCAGCCCCATCCCCTGTGGAGCAACATCTGCCGCCATAGCGGCGAACCGCCGCAGAACAAGCTTCTGCCGGTCAAGGGCGGCGAGATCCGCCTCGGCAAGGACCGCGATGATCCGCTCTATGGCTGGGACAATGAATACGGCCGCGAAATTGTGAAGGTCGCGGATTACAAGGCGAGCCAGTATCTCGTCTCCAATCGCGAATACCTCGGCTTCGTGGAGGACGGCGGCTATACGCAACGGAAATACTGGACCGAGGAAGGCTGGAATTGGGCCGTTTACAAGCATGCCCAGCACCCGCTGTTCTGGGTGAAAAACGGCAGTTCCTATCGTTATCGCGCCATGCTGGAAGAAATCCGCATGCCCTGGGACTGGCCGGCGGAGGTGAATTACCTTGAGGCCAAAGCCTTCTGCAACTGGAAGGCGGAGAAGACCGGCAAGAGCATCCGCCTGCCGACCGAGGCGGAGTGGCAGTGCTTGCGCGCCCTCGTCGACACCGACCAGCCTTGGTGGGACGAGGCGCCCGGCAATATTAACCTCGAACATTACATGTCGTCCTGCCCGGTGAATGAATTCGCTTTCGCCGGCGGCTTTTACGACATCATCGGCAATGCCTGGCAATGGACGGAAACGCCCATCGACGGCTTTACCGGCTTCCAGGTGCATCCGGCCTATGATGATTTCTCGACGCCGACCTTCGACGGCAAGCACAATATCTTCAAGGGCGGCTGCTGGGTCTCGACCGGCAACTATGCGATCAGGGATTCCCGCTACGCCTTCCGCCGCCATTTCTTCCAGTGCGCGGGGCTGCGCTATGTCGAGGCGGAGGAGCTGAGCGCGACTGAACCGAATATCTATGAGACCGACAGCATGGTCGCGATGTACGTCGAATTCCACTACGGCGACGAACACTTCGGCGTGAAGAATTTCCCCAAGGCCTGCGCGGATGTTTGCCTCGAGTATATCAAAGGCGATGCGGCGAAGCGCGCTCTTGATATCGGCTGCGCCACGGGCCGCAGCGCTTTTGAACTCGCCCGGGCTTTTGATCATGTCGACGCGGTTGATTTCTCCGCCCGCTTGCTCCAAGCGCCGGTGAACCTGCAGAAAACGGGCCGCCAGCGCTACACCATCCAGGACGAAGGCGAGCTCGTCTCGTATCGCGAAGCGTCGCTGGAGGCGCTGGGCCTCGCTAGTGTTGCGGATAAAGTCGCTTTTCTGCAGGGCGACGCCTGCAACCTGAACCCGAAATTCAAGGATTACGACCTGGTTTTCGCGGGCAACCTGATCGACCGGCTTTACGACCCTGCGTTGTTCCTGAAGGCCATCCCGGCGCGGATAAATGCTGGCGGCTTTCTGATCCTGACTTCGCCCTATACGTGGCTCGAAGAATTCACCGCGCGCGCCAAATGGCTGGGCGGCTTCAAGGCCCCCACCGGCGAAAGCTTTACGACGTTGGACGGGCTGAAAAACCTGCTGTCACCGCAGTTCGAGCTGGTCGGCACGCGCGATGTCCCCTTCGTCATCCGCGAAACAAAGCGCAAGTTCCAGCATACGATTTCAGAACTGTCGGTTTGGAGAAAAACTTAAATCCGCACCGTTTTCACGGGGAAAGAGGTAAGCCAAAATGTCTATTCGATTTATTTCCGGCGTCTGCATTGCGTGTTTTGTTGCATTGGCCGTGATGTTTCCGGGGAGCGCGCCAGCGGCGGCGCCGCGCTATAAAGCGGTCGCCTTCGACTACTTTGTCATTTTCGATGCAAATTCAGTCGCACCGGAAGTCGAGAAGGTTTTTCCCGGCAAAGGGGCGGAAGTCACGAAGGCCTGGCGCGCAAAGCAGTTCGAGTACGGGTATTTGCGGTCGATCACAAACCATTACGAAGATTTTTTCAAGGTGACGGAAGACGCCCTCGACTACACGCTCGAGAACATGAAGCTGAGTGCGACGGACGAACAGAAAAAACGGCTTCTGAATGCCTACCTCACGCTGAAACCCTGGCCGGACGCCGTGGATGGCCTCAAGAAACTCAGAGCCGCCGGCATCAAAATCATCACGATCGCGAATTTCAGCCCGAAAATGCTTCGGGCGAACGCCGACAATGCCGGAATGACGGGTCTTTTCGATGAACTGCTCAGTACAGAAGACAACGGCACCTACAAGCCCGATCCCAAGGCCTATGCCTTGGGCCTTCAGCATCTTGGCCTGAAAAAGGAAGAGGTCGTGTTTGCCGCTTTCGGCGGATGGGATGCCTATGGAGCGAAAAGCTTCGGTTATCCGACCTATTGGGTGAATCGTTTTAACCTGCCGCCTGAAAAGCTGGGCATTCCGCCCGACGGCACCTCGAGCGATTTCAGGGCATGCTGGATTTCGTTCTGGGCAAAAAATAGCCGGCAGAAACGCCACCAGATTGACACAGCGAAGCGAAGTCGCATCCCCGGCTTGGGTGCCCCTTCAGCGCAAAAATGCCTTAAACCTTTCTTAAGCTTCGCCTGTTAGACTCGAAGCAGTTCACGTTGAAAATTGCGCTGTTTGTTACCATATACTTAGACGAGTACACATAAGTTCGGGTGTACTTGTGGATAAGAAAAATGACGGTTCCAGGCGCGAAAAAATTTTTTGCTTCGGGAACTTCGTTTTTCCTGAGGTTCGGCGCTGGTCAAGATAAATCTGGACCCGGCGCGTAAATTTTTTGGAGGCGCTTTCGTAGACAGGCACCCAAGATGTGGTATGCTTTACCTCATTGGGCAACAAGGCCTTGTGCCTTTAGCTCAGTTTCCTCTCGGGTGCTTTTCATTCAAATGAAGGGTTTAGCGGAGGAAGTCGAAGCGAAAAAATAAAAAAAATGTATTACGGGGAGATAAATCGGATGTTCGATGTCGCACAAGTTGCGAAGGGCGCGAAAGTTACGATCGACCGCTCTCGCGACAGCCTTCTCACGTCTTTCGGAAAAGATACCCTCAACGACCGTTACCTGCTTCCAGGTGAGTCTTTCCAGGATCTCTTTGCGCGCGTCGCAATGTATTTCGCGGATGACGCCGCCCATGCCCAGCGGCTTTATGACTATATCTCCAAACTCTGGTTCATGCCCGCAACTCCCGTTCTGTCGAACGGCGGCACCGACCGCGGCCTGCCCATCTCCTGCTTCCTGAACGAGTGCGATGACAGCCTCAACGGCATCGTTGACCTGTGGAACGAGAACGTCTGGCTCGCCAGCAGAGGTGGCGGCATCGGCTCCTACTGGGGCAATCTGCGCTCCATCGGCGAGAAAGTCGGCAAGAACGGCAAGACCTCCGGCATCGTGCCCTTCATTCGCGTCATGGACAGCCTGACCCTCGCGATTTCCCAAGGCTCGCTCCGCCGCGGCTCCGCAGCCGTGTACCTGCCCGTCTCGCATCCCGAGATCGAGGAATTCATCGAGATGCGCAAGCCCTCGGGCGGCGATCCGAACCGCAAGGCGCTGAACTTGCACCACGGCATCGTGATTTCCGACGCCTTCATGCGCGCCGTCGAAAAAGACGAAGAATGGGCGCTGACCTCGCCCAAGGACGGCAGCGTCATCGAGCGCATCTCGGCGCGCGCCCTGTGGATCCGCATCCTGACAGCCCGCATCGAGACGGGCGAGCCGTACCTGCTCTTCTCCGACCATGTCAACCGCGCCATCCCCGAACACCACAAGCTGGCCGGCCTGAACGTGAAGATGTCGAACCTGTGCTCCGAGATCACGCTGCCCACGGGCCGCGACCATCACGGCCAGGACCGCACCGCCGTCTGCTGCCTGTCCTCCGTCAACCTCGAGAAGTTCGAGGAATGGGAAGACCATCCGACCTTCATCGAGGATTGCTGCCGCTTCCTCGACAACGTGCTGACCGACTTCATCAACCGCGCGCCGGATTCCATGATGCGCGCGAAATACGCGGCCATGCGCGAACGCTCCATCGGCCTCGGCGTGATGGGCTTCCATTCGTTCCTGCAGTCAAAAATGATCCCGCTGGAAGGCGTGATGGCGAAAGTATGGAACAAGCGCATGTTCAAGCACATCAAGTCGGGCTGCGACGCCGCTTCGGTGAAGCTGGCGCACGAGCGCGGCCCCTGCCCCGATGCGAAAGAATACGGCATCATGGAGCGCTTCTCGAACAAGATCGCGATCGCGCCCACGGCCTCCATCTCGATCATCACGGGCGGCGCGTCGCCCGGCATCGAGCCCAACACGGCGAACGCTTACACGCACAAGACGCTGTCCGGCTCGCATTTCGTGCGCAACAAGAACCTCGAAGTGCTGCTGGCCACCAAGGGCAAGAACACCGAGGAAGTCTGGACCAGCATCGTGACCAACGAAGGCTCCGTCCAGCATCTCGACTTCCTGAGCCAGGAGGAGAAGGACGTGTTCAAGACCGCGTTCGAGCTGGATCAAAGATGGTTGATCGAACATGCGGCCGACCGCACGCCCTATGTGTGCCAGGCGCAGTCGCTGAACGTCTTCCTGCCGGCCGACGTGCACAAGCGCGACCTGCACCAGATCCACTGGATGGCCTGGAAGCGCGGCGTGAAGTCCCTGTATTACTGCCGTTCCAAGTCGATCCAGCGCGCCGAAAGCGCGAATGGCGGCGACGGCAAGCTGAAAAAAGCGACAAAGAACTCCGAGGGTGGAAACAAGTACGAAGAATGCTTGGCCTGCCAATAAAAACGACTACAATAAAAAACATCATCGAATCCCGGAGCGAAAAAGAATGTTGAGCACAGCTGAACTGAACACGCTTGAAATTTTGAGCGACCGCGAGCGTTGCGACCGCGTTTCCCGCACGCACCTCGAGAAACTTTCCCGCCTCGATCTCATCGAGCCCTGCCCGGAAGGCGTCTGTATCTCGCCCCGCGGCCGGGAGATTTTGGAGAGCCGTTAAGAATCCGTCATGCCCGCGAAGGCGGGCATCCGGTCCGCGGCGAAGCCGCATTTATAAATGCCGCGTTGCGGCAGACCAGACCCCCGCCTTCGCGGGGGTGACGAGAAAGAGAGAAAATCATGTCCCGTCTTTTGACCGAAAATCACGTCTACAAGCCCTTCAACTATCCCTGGGCCTATGAAGCCTGGCTGACGCAGCAGCGCATCCACTGGCTTCCGGAGGAAGTGCCGCTGGCAGAAGACGTGCGCGACTGGAAAAAGAAGCTCACGCCCGCCGAGCGTAACCTTTTGACGCAGATCTTCCGCTTCTTCACCCAGGCCGACGTGGAAGTGAACAACTGCTACATGCGCCATTACTCCCGCGTGTTCAAGCCGACCGAAATCTGCATGATGCTGGCCGCCTTCTCGAACATGGAGACGGTGCATATCGCCGCCTACTCGCATCTCCTCGACACCATCGGCATGCCCGAGGTCGAATATTCCGCCTTCATGAAATACAAGGAGATGAAGGACAAGTTCGACTATATGCAGGGCTTCAATGTCAACTCGAAGAAAGACATCGCGCTGACCATGGCCGTCTTCGGCGGCTTCACGGAAGGGCTGCAGCTCTTTGCATCGTTTGCGATGCTGATGAACTTCCAACGCTTCAACAAGATGAAGGGCATGGGCCAGATCGTGACATGGTCCGTCCGGGATGAAACGCTGCACACGCTGTCCATCATCCGCCTGTTCAAGACCTTCGTCGAAGAAAACCCGGAAGTGTGGACGCCCGAGCTGCAGTCGAGCATCAGCGACGCCTGCAAGACCATCGTCGAGCACGAGGATTCCTTCATTGACCTCGCCTTCGAGATGGGCGGCATCGAGGGGCTGACCGCGCAGGAAGTGAAAGATTACATCCGCTACATCGGCGACCGCCGCCTGTCGCAGCTGGGGCTGAAGCCGATCTTCGGCATTCAGAAGAACCCGCTGCCCTGGATGGACGCGATGCTGAATGGCGCCGAGCACACCAACTTCTTCGAAAACCGCGCGACCGAATATTCCAAGGCCTCGACGCAGGGCTCCTGGGAAGAAGCCTTCGAGGACGAGGTCTTCAAAGTCGCTTCATAACGATTTTCTCCTGCACGACGCACAAAGAAAAGCCCCGGGGCCTCCGTCCCGGGGCTTTTTAGCGCTTCAAAAAATTTATGTTTTTCAAGGAATTGAAATAAATATTTGACATAAGCATGAATTTCGGCGATAGTGTCCTCTTGGTTTCGACATATCAGGAAGGGGATCAGGTCCATTGCATGAGGGCAATCGAACAACGCGAGCGGCACCGCCTTCGCCGCCGGCAAACGCCGTGATCCGGAGAAATAATTCCCGGCCGGTGATGATCGCCGTGGGCGGCATGTCGGGGAGCGGCAAGACGACGCTCGCCAAGTCGCTCTCCGAACGGCTGCCTGGTTCCGTGCTGCTCGATTCCGACGTGATGCGCAAGAAGATGGAAGGCGTATCGCCCGAGACGCCCCTTCCCCTTTCCGCCTATACGCCCGAAAAGACGCGGCGTTTCATCAAGTACATCCAGAACGAAGCCGCTGCGCTGCTTAAGCAGGGCCACAGCGTGATCGTGACCGGCACTTTTCTGGGCAACGACGAACGCAAGAAACAGCAGCATGTGGCCGTCAAATGCCGCGCCGACTTCATCGGCATTTATCTCGATGCGCCTTTAAGCGTGCTTTACGACCGCGTCGCAAACCGCCAGGCCGGTCCCTCGGACGCCGACGAAAAAGTCGTGCGCAAGCAGGTGCGCAAATCCATCATCGGCCAGCAGGGGCTGCACTGGTACATCGTCAACGCCGCCAATCCGCATGAAGATGTCCTGCGCGACACGATCAAGCTGGTGGCCCGCGAACTGCATCGCTATCGCCTGCGCAACAACCAGCCCAGTCCAGGATTTTAGGCGTTCAACTTCAATAGCTTGGCGTTTAACATATTGACAGAATACTTCCATCTGTCGTAATAATGCCCGCATTAACGGGAAGGATTTTGATCCGCCATGCCGCGCTTCAGGACAGGCTCACCTTATGACGATGCCTTTACCTCCGCCGCCGAACGGCTGTTCCGCGCAATCGCGGCGTCCGAGACGCGCCGCCCCGCAGCGGCGCCGGCGCCCCCGGCTTTGAGCAGCGCCGACGCGGCGCTCGTCGACGCCGTGCGACAGGGCGATTTGACAGCCATCGCCGCCGCCGTGACAAACGGCGCGGATCTCAATGCGGGCGGCGGCATGCCGCTGCGCGTCGCGGCCGAGACCGGAAAAGCCGCGCTGATGCAGGAGCTTGTCTTGCGCGGCGCGGAAGTCTCCGTCGCCGTCGCCGGCCTGCGCGAGGAAAAGAAACTGGCCGCGCCGAAATCAATCCGCCGCGATGACCCGGGGGTAAGGGCAGCCCTTGAAGAACTGATCGGCGCGCTTGCGCCCGGCAGCTCGCCTTACGGCCTCAGCGACCGTGATGTCGGCGCGCTTATCGACCAGATCGATCAGCAGCGCGGCCAGCTATCGCTTCCGGGCGCCAAGCGCGTGAAGCAGATTGACGCGACGATCGCCGTGCTCGAAAACTGGCAGACGCGTTTCCTGAAAGACATTGCGCCGCTCGAAATCCTGCGCCAGCAGCGGCGCATTCTGGAGGAGCTCGCCGATCTCAAGCGCGAGATCGCGCCCAAAACGCTCGACAAGCCGAAGATGAAGCTTCCCGGGCAGAAGCCGCAGCCGGGGTAGCCGCTCCTTCGGCCCGTCCAATCGCGGTATCAAAACGCGCTTTCACCGCAACAAAATTACTTGACCCAAAAATAGCTTCTGGAATGTCACTATGTAAACCAAAAATTAACTTTCTTGGGGTCTAATAGCATTGTAGGCTCAGATTTGGTAACGGGTTCGAGGGGGAGATTTCATCATGGCCAGTGGACTTTTAAACACCGCCGCCGTGGCTCGTCGCAGCAACGAGGAAGCGGGCGAAATTCTGGGTGCCTATATCAATACGGCCCCCACGATGATGCACAGCCTGACCAACGAACCTGCCGCAGCGCAACAACCCAAGGGAGCCGCTGGCGCCGTAGACCCGACGCGCTAGATATAAGAGTAAGGGTGGGATGAAGAACGATGCCGCAGGCCAATAATTCAGTCGTATCGGAATATGAAGTTTTCAGGAACGGGCGCAATGCGCTGGCGTTCTTTTTCTACCGTCATCCCACGCTTGACGGCAACCCGGAGGAAGGCCCTTTCTGGTTCACCATCCAGGAAAACCGCATTGTCGCGGGGACCGAAACCAACTATGCGATCTTCGAGGGCGTGACGCAGGCCGTTCTCGACACCGCGCGCCAGCGCGGCGTGATCATGCTGGTCGAATTCGAAAATCAGCAGCCCGTGCGCTGCACCCCCTGTTACCTGTCCGACAACTTCTGATCTTCGCGCGAAGCGGTACGGCGTTGCCGTAGCGTTCGGGTATGCGCGCGCGCTTCGCGCAAAATTTCATCTTCATTTCCCCAAAGATATCCGGATTATGGTATAATAGTCATATCCGTTCAAAGGGATTTGACGCGCGATGCCCATATCCAGTTTCATGAACGATCAGGATCCCGGCCCGCAGCAGGCAGCGCCCGCCGTTGAAACGCGCACCACCGAAACTTTCATCCCCGTCGGCCCGCCCGGCACGCCCGAAGACCAGGTCCGCGCCATGCTGATCGGCAACACGACGACGGATGCGATCGTGAATGCCGTCGACAACGGCTATTCCCGGGAGCTCCAACAGCGCGGCGCGGCACTGACGCGTTTCCTTCAGCACGAACACAATTCTCCCGACGCCAAAGCCACCTACATCGATCCGAACGAATTCCAGGCGCTGCGCGCCTTCGGGCGGGACGACAAGGATGCCGCCCGCACGCTGCTGGACCGCGCTGGGGCACCTGTGACGCAGGAAAACATCGACGATCTGGCCGCCGAAATGCGGCATCCGGTATCCGCTCCCGGCCAGGGCCTCGTCTACACCCAGGAGCCGCATGCGATCCGCGACATGTTCACAAATGCGCCGCAGGCGGGCGCGATCATTCCTGGGTCCGCCTATTTTGCGCCGAACCTGCGCATCGAGGGGCTGACCCACGCGCAAAATCTTGAATTCATCGACCGCCACGAAGGATGGCACGAGGCCGATACGCAGAACATGTTCACGGACATCACCCGGGCGCAGATGGGCAAGTTCGATCCCGAGCAGCCCGAAAGCATGCTGGGCAACCCGGTGCAGCTGGCCGCGCTGGCGCGCGTCAACCGGCAGGAAAGCCTGGCGGACGTCGGCGCCGCGGGCGATATGATCCGCAATGGCGCCGATCCCGCGATCATCGATCACATCGCCGCCTGGCGCCACCAGTCCGGCGAGATCGGCCACATGACCGGCAACGCCCTCGACGGTCTGGAGCGCAAGATCAATGAAATGGGCGTCGAAAAATTCCGCACTTTAAGCGACGACGACGCGCACAATCTCTATAACGCTGTAGCGACGCAAAACAGCCTGCCGCCGGCGCAGGCCGAGGCCGCCGTGCGCTATGTGACGGGGACAGCGGCGGAACGCGCAACCTACGACGGCATGGGCACCGCCGCATCGCCGGACGTCGCGGGCGCGCTCAGCTTCCTGAAGCCCTACACTTTGCCGCCACCGAGCGACGCCGAGAAACCCGACCAGCACAACCAGATGGATCCCGATGTCGCCCGGCAGTTGTCGAATTATCATCCGATCCAGTTGATGCGCGACCGCGCCTTCGCCGACGGCGGCATGATCACGCCCGCCACGATCGCGAAAGCTTACGGCGAGCTGCAGGACGAGTTGCGGCAGGATATCGACCGCCAGCCGGACAACAGGCTGTGGCAGGCGCAGGCCCAGAAGCTGCAGGAGAATTTTCCCAATGCGGTGCAGATGACGGATTATATCCATGAGAACGCCACGCGCGGCGTCAACATCCTGAAAGCCGCGCCGGAGCTCAAGGGCTTCAACCTGCAAACCGGCGACGCACCGGCGTCACCGGCGGCAGCGCCTCCAGCGCCCACGCAACCAAAATCGCGGGCCGCCTCTCCGTCGAGCTGAAAATTTCGCCCTGGATATCCATTTCCTTAACGTTGAGTAAATATTGAACGCCTGAATATTGCGCCAAGCGCGAAAACAGCGTCAAAACCCCGCCGTTTCCTTGTCGTAATACCGATTGTTATGTATAATAATAATCAGGGGAATATCGAAGGGGATCGGGGTTATGAAGGCATTCGTCGACGGGTTCGTCTCCCGCGCATTCAACGACAAGGTGATGGCCGACCGCGAGGCCCAGCGGCTGACCGGCGAAATGCTGCAGGCTTTCTACCGCCGCGAATACGGCACCATCATGTCGCTCGCCGGCCAGGGCGGACAGTTCACGACCGAGATGCTGTCGGTCGCCGTCGGCTTTCGCGACCCGAACCTTACCTCCGCGTGCCTCGAAGGCGGCGTGCTGCCCAATGAGGCCATGGTGAAATTCGCCATCGACTGCCGCGACACGCCCTTGTCGGAAATGCTGATGAAGAAAATTCCGGCCGACGCCGAAGACCTGCGCCGCTATGCCGCGGGCAAGGCGCTTATCAAGGACGAGCCCGCGGAAACGCACACGGCCTGAACAAGGCTTTCCGGCACGCTCAATCCGACTTGCGCTTCACGCCGACCAGGTTGCCGTTCATCGTCGTCTCGATATAGACCGGCGCGCCCGTCGCATCGGTCGTCGCGGCGACGTAAATCGTCATGCCGTTGGCGGCGGCCTTGCGCACGATCGTCGTTACCGGCAGGCCGTTCGTGTTGCTCTGAATGGTGCGCTGGACGCTTCCCGGCAGGTTATGCCAGGCAACCGCCACGCCGGGATCGAAGGCCTTCATGAGCGGCGGCGCAAACTGGTGCAGCGCCTGCACGCGGCCGCCCGGCGTCACGTCGATGACGCGCGACGACCCGTCCACGTCGGTGATGCGCCCGCGATAGAGAAGCCCGTCGCCCGCATCGCGCCGCCACACGGTGGCCGCCGCGCCGCTGCTGACGCCCGCCGAATAATTCGTGAGCGCGTTCTGAACCGCGTTCGGCACACTGTCGAAGGATACGCGCCGTTCGCCGTCCGCAGGCGCGACCGTCAGCGTTTGCGCGCGGGCGCCGGCGGATGCCAGTATCCCGGCTGCGATCACCGCGCAGAAAAACATGTTGCGCTTCATCATGGCCACTCTCTCCTCATGATACTTTTGTGTGACTTACGGATGAGGCAGAGGCGGGTTCCCGTCTAAACCGAAGCGGCGTCACAACCCATTGTGGATAAAAAATGCCGCGGCGCGCAAAATGTTGATGACAGGCGAATCGGTTTATCGTATAGTGATTTCAGGGTTTGAGTTTAGTTTTGCTACGGTTTCTTGGGGAGTTCCGCTCAGTTGGATCTCATAAGGCTTCATGTCTTGCCCCCTAGTCACGGCGCGCGGGAAATAGCGCAGCTCGTGATCGCAAGTCCCGCCACACGCATCGTCAAAAGTTTGTCCGCCTCCCCCTGGGAGGTTTTTTTGTGCCCTGAAAAGGCGTCGCAGATTTCAATCCACTATCATCACCCGCGCAAAACCAAGAGGAGTAAGTAGAGAATGGGGAAGAAGTCCAAGATCGCCAGTTACCACGCCAACAGGGCGCCCGGCGTCGACCGCGTGCACAATCTGTTCGGCGGGAAGGGCGGCGACCGCTGGGACCCTCTCGATGGTTTCCACGGGCACCGCGACCAGAGCTACGTCAAGAACGTCCGTCCTAGAAGCGAAGGCCAGAAGAGGCTGATGGAAGCAATCGAGAAACATAATCTCGTGCTTGCCATCGGCCCCGCTGGTACCGGCAAGACTTATCTCGCGGTGACCGCCGCCGTCGAGGCCTTTGAAAAGGGCAAGGTCGAGCGCATCATCCTCTCGCGCCCTGCGGTCGAGGCGGGCGAAAAAATCGGCTATCTGCCGGGCGACCTGCAGGACAAGATGGCCCCCTACCTGCGGCCATTATACGACGCTCTGAATGATCGCATGGGAATCAAGCGCCTCAAGCAGTGCATCGAAATCGGCGAGATCGAGATTGCGCCGGTGGGTTACATGCGCGGCCGCACGCTGAACAATGCCTTCGTCGTCATCGACGAGGCGCAGAACTGCACCTACGGCCAGATCAAGATGCTGGTCTCGCGCTTAGGCTGGAATTCGACGATGGTCATCACCGGCGACCCGGATCAAAGCGATCTTTTGGACGGCATCTCTGGCTTGCGCGACATGGCGGCGAAACTGGAGAAGGTCGCCGGCATCGGCGTCGAACGTCTGGTCGAAACCGACATCGTGCGCCACCCGCTCGTCGCCAAGATGCTTGAAGTCATCTAGAAGTTCGTCATGAGCCTTTCTACACACGTTTAACGGCACCTCACCTTGCAAACTGGCCCGGCTTCACCGCCGGGCCTCTTTTTTGCGTCGCCAAGCGGTGTATAATGCGGCGGCATGCAACCGTTCGTTCCCCGCCCCGGCGTCTCCATCGCGCATCATAAAACTCCCGGCAAACTGCCAGGCATCTTGTTCATGGGCGGTTTTCGCTCGGACATGACGGGCATCAAGGCCACGCAGCTGGAAGCAAGGGCGGCTGCGCGCAAGCAGGCCTATGTCCGCTTCGACTATCGGGGACACGGCCGGTCTTCCGGCGTTTTCGAGGAGCTTTGCCTGAGCGACTGGCTGCAGGACAGCCTGGATGTTTTCGATGCGCTTACCGAAGGCCCGCAGACCGTCGTCGGGTCCTCGATGGGTGGCTGGCTGGCGCTGCTGCTGGCCTTGCGCCGCAAAGAACGCGTGAAAGGACTGGTACTGATCGCCCCTGCGCCCGATTTCACGCGGGATCTGCTGGCCATCTTCACGGAGGAAGAGCGGCGGCGGCTGGAGGCGGAGGGCGTTGTTTACCGCGCCAACGACTACGGCGCGCCGCATCCTTTCACGCGCAAGCTGCTGGAGGACGGTAAAAACCATCTTCTGCTGGGCAAGGCGATCGATCTCGCCTGCCCGGTGCGGCTGATCCACGGCAAAAAGGACGCGGATGTCCCGTGGCAGAAGAGTGCGCAGATCAAAGAGAGGCTGACATCAAAAGATGTGATGGTGACATGGGTCGATGACGGAGACCATCGCCTGAGCCGCCCGCAGGACCTGGAGCTGATCGACAAAGCCGTGGAAGAGCTCAGTCAGTGGCGCGATTTGTAGCCGCCCTGCTTGCCGCCTTGAAGAAGGAATATAATTCTATAAAGGAGGTAAAAGAAGATCGGCGGCACGGCCAGGACGAAAGACGCCGGCGCCTTGAAGATCTTCTCGGCCTGCGTCGATGACGAAACCTGGGTAATGAGCGACTTGACCATGGTTTCGGACGACGACGAAAGCCCGACCTTGTGCCACCATTTGTCGAGACTGTCGAGCGCGAAGATCGCATGCACGAACCAGCCGTCGATCAGATCCCAGCACAGCGTGACCACCACGGGGATGATCAGAAGCAGGGCGAGCTTTTTCAGGCCTTCGGTCATTCAGCGGCTTCTCCCTCTTTCTTGCCCGTCTCCGCCGTGCCGATGACGTCCGCCCAGCTGAACGGGCCGGCGGCGGCAGGCTTGTCGCCGGATGCGCCGTTGCCGGTTGCTGCGGCCGCGGCGGGCGGCTGACCTTCCTCGGGCGGCAGCATCCAGGGCGGCGTCGCGCCCGCGGGCGGCAGCTGCGCTTTTTCGCCGGTCGTCTGGCGTTTCTGGTCTTCGACGGCATTGGGGCCGACGGTGGATTGCGAGCCGCCGATGACATCCATCCATGACAGGGGCGCGCCGAGCGCGGCTTCCGCCGCCGTAGCGGCCACGGCCTGCGCCTGCGCGCCGCCAGCGGAAATGACTTCTTCCCACGAGACGGGCTTTTTGGTGTCGTAAACCGGCGGCTCTTTCTTCGCGGCCGGCTTGGGCGGCAACTGCGAGGCCGAGCCTTCGCCGATGCCGATGACCTCGGTCCAGTTGAGCGGCCCCTTGTTGGCGGTCGCCTGCTGCACGGAAGCGACGGCGATAGCCTCGGCGTCCGGGTTGATCGGCGGGGGCGCATGCGGCTTGGTCGTGTCGGCGGGCGCCTCGATGCCGGCGGCGTCCTCGGGCTTGATGGTCTTGTGGGCTTCGGCGACCGAAGCGACGCCGACGATCGCGCTTTCGATGAAGCTGCCGCCCTTGTCCTTGCAGGTCTTGAAGCCCTTGGCCAGCGCCTCGATGTCGTTGTTGGGCGGGGATTCGAGCGCCGCCGGGTTCCATTTCGGGTTGCGCAGCCGCTGGAGGACGACGTTGACGGCGCGTAACGATTCCAGCGCGTCCTCGGCCGGCGGCGGAATGGGCAGGAAGCGGTGCACGCGCATCGCCTTGGCATCGCCGATGTGCGAGTTGTAGACCTGCATTTCAACGACCGATTTGCCGAACGCGCAGACGGCGCGGCCCTCGGTGAAGCCCCGCAGCGCATCGTAGGAAGCGCGGGCGCGCGACTGGACGCTGGCCTGCTGGCTGTCCTGGAAGCCGGCGCCGCCCTGCTGGCCGCGCTGGAAGCCCGAGACTTCCGTCACCAGCGAGGTGCCGACGGTCTTTTCGAAGAAGTCCTTCGTCTGGGTCGGATCCTCGAGCTTACCGAACAGCTTGATGTTGCAGTTTGCCGTGATGGAGCGCGCTTCTTCCTTCACGCGCTTTTCCATCGAGGGCAAATCCTGGCCCGCGAAGACGAGGCTGAAACCCAGCGAGCGGGCCTGGGCGGCCATGACAGCCATGCCCTGCGCGGTATAGTAACCGACCTCGTCGAAGATGGAGATGAAGGGCGTGGCCGAGTTGGTCGGCTTGTTGTCGATGACGGTTGCGGATTCGCCTTCGACCGTGTTGCCGAGCGTGGCGCCCATCATGCCCTTGAGCGTCGAGGAGATGATTTTACCGAGGTTGGCGGTTTCGTCGCCGGACTTTTCGAGGGCCGGGATCATGACGATCAGGATGCGGCGGTTCAGGACCACGTCCATCATGTCGATGTCGGCGGCCTGCGTGTCGAAGATGAAGCCGTAATCGTCGCCCAGCGACTGCATCGAGCGGGTGAACTGCATCGACAGGTAGCCGTGCTGCTGGCGCGGAACGGAAGTGTCGACCATGCCGGCGTCGGGCGGCATGGGCTTTTCGTTGCCTTCGTCGTCGAACACATGGTCGACGTAGCCGGGCAATTCATTGAGATAACCGCGTATCGCCGCGCGCAGCGTGTCGGGAATGACCGCGTCACGCGAGAGCTTGATGACCGCCTTGAAGGTCAGGTAATGGCGGATCACGCCGATCGAGAGCGGCATGTTCTGGTTCTCGCGCTTCCACACCATGCAGGGCATGAGCGAGGAGACGAGGGCGACGGCGCGGTCTTTCCACATCGCGTTGTCGCCTTCGGATTCCGGCATCAGCGACACGAGCATGTTCGTCAGGTACGAGGCCGAGCCCGAGGAGAACGGATTCATCGTGTTCGACGGCACCCGTCCCGACTGGTTGCCCGTCATATAGTTCATGATGAGCACGTCGTCGTCGCGGCCGAACCGGCGCGCCATCGCGGACAGCGTCGACCACAGCGAGGTGTCGGCTTTACCGTCGATGTAGACGAAGCCCGAGGACCAGCACAGCGCGTTGCAGGCATAGGACTTGAGGCCGAAGGTCTTGCCCGAACCCGTCGTGCCGAGATAGAGGCAGTGCGTGCGGGCGTCGGAGTTGGTGAACCAGATTTCCTCGTTGGTTTCGTGGTCGTTGCCGAGATAGAGGATGCCGTCGGCGATGCCGAGCTTGCCGTCGGGCTGCTTGTTGTTCGGATCCTTGCGGCGCGCGGACTTCGGCAGCTTGAAGGGCAGCTTCATGGGCCGCGTCATCAGCCACCAGAAGTACAGGGAGAAGGCGAGGAAGATGACGTCGGAGAAGCAGGCGACCGTCGGATTGATCATCATGCCGCCGATCGCCATGACCAGCGCCATGACGGCGGCGGCAGGATCGCGCGCGGCGTCGAGAACGCGCGTGGACCAGGGGCGCGCATCCCGCAGGAGCGACGATCCTTTGACCTCGTATTTTTCCCTTAACGCCACGTTAAGTTACCGGTCCTTTCAAAAGTCCTATTTGCCGCCGAAAAGCTTGTCGGCCGGCACCGCCGTCCCCGGCTTCACGCCGGCCGGAAGCTCGCGCCCGCCGCCATGTCCGCCGCCCGCCAGCGCGTGCAACACGAGCCAGATCGCGACCAGAACGGCGCCAAGCCACATCAGCACCTTCAAAAAGCCGCCGCCCGCCGAGGCGCCGACGGAGACGCTTGCCGAAGAAGCGGCGCCGTCGCCGCGCAGCATCGCGTTAGTGACGACGCGCAGAGCGTTGGTCGCGGTCACCTTGTCGGCGAAGGTCGAGATATCTTCTTCCTTGCCCGCGCCCGTGCGCATGACGAGGCGGAAGCGGCCCGGCTGGCCTTCGCGCAATTCCAGCGTCGCGGTCGACAGCCCCGTCATGTCCGCACGCCAGACGCGCGGCGGATCGGCGGTGAGGAAAGAAACGATGAGCGCATTGTTGACGACTTTGGCGTCGAGGTCCCTGCTGCTGCTGCATCCGAACATTTGCTTAGTCTCCCTTGGTTAATCGCGCTTGCGCTTGCCCTTTTCGAGCTCCGGAATGGCGCGTGACGCGCCGCTCTTCATGTATTTCTCAAAACCGGCGATGACTTCGTCGAAGCGGGGCATCGGAATTTTCTGGCCCGCGATGATCTCGTTGGTGTAATGGACGAGCGCGCCCACGGCTTCGGCGCAATAGGACTTGCGGCCGAGGTTGTTGAGCGGGTACCACAGCGTCCGGTCCTGGCCACGCAGCCACAGGAATTCCGCGGGCGCCAGCACGCCGCCTTCTTCCCGCGCGCGGGCGAGGCAGCGCGCGAGCGCCGTCGTCTCGAAAGCATGCTGATCGGCGTATTTGAGCAAAGCGCCGCCGATCTTGGGGTTCTTGATGGCGGCCCTGATCTTGGCCCTGACCTTGCTCGTGGGGCGAAAACCCTTGTCATGCGTCCAGCTCTGCGCCAGCTGGTTGGAGAGCTGCTCGGAATCCTTGCGCTTGCGCGCGTGCTTGAGGGCGCAGATGGCGAAGAGTCCCTGCGCGTAGAGCGGCAGCGCGTCGGGGCCCTGCCAGCGGCGGCCCAGCTGCTGGGCCAGCGCCTGGTAGGCCCGGTTGCGGTCGACAACGCCGCCCACGACCTTGACCTCGTGATAGGCGAGCCATTCTTCCGGCGAAAGAGCTTCGGAGAACATCGGCAGCTGGGCGGGCACTGGCTGGCCGGGGGCGCGGAAGGGCAGCTTGCGCGGATCGAATTTCAGGAACGGTTGAATGGCCGGGAAGGATTTCGCCTGCTCCGCCATCAGCGCTTCGAGATTCATGCGGCGGCGGAAGTTCGTGCCGGGGCCATAGAGCGTGGCGACGATCGCCATCAGCGCCATGATTCCCGAGAACAGCATCTTGAGCGGCACCACCGCGACATAGGTGGACTCTTCGATGACGTCGGGGGTGATGTCGTTAATGGACTGTTTGGGAAGCCACCGGACCCAGACATAGGGCCGCTGCACGAGGTTTTCGGGATCGTAGATCTGATATTTGTCGTTATACAGCAGGGTGACGATGTTGAGTTCGCCGACGCGGACCCACTTGACGAACCAGGTCAGTTCGCCTTGGAAGAAATGCCAAATGCACCAGCCCAGCCCAAAAAGGATGAACAGGACGGTGAAAAACATGATGAAGTCTTCATGCGGACTTTTTTGTCCCTGAGACACTCCGGAACCCCCTTCCCCGAATATCGTCCTGATAATAGTAGCACATATTGTCCCGGCGGCCAGAGTGTCAATCCTCGCGCCACATGCCGGGCACTTCTTCAGACTATCTGATTCTCCTTGCGAAACTGTTTAACAGCCACCGGTAAAAGATCAGGTTTTTCAGTAAATTATTCGCGTTCTGGAATATGCAGAGGTCGAGAAGTGACGCCCGCGGTTATCTCGCGCTGCAAGTCGCTGAATTTATTTATATCTTCCGGCGCCCATTGCCGAACCCGGCGGACAGGAAATCTTGCCTTTACCGGCAGCGGTAACGATTTGTGAAATCGGCACAGGTTATGATAGTTTGCCTCAAGGTGCGCCGACATAGCTCAGCGGTAGAGCAGCGGTTTTGTAAACCGAAGGTCGGGAGTTCAATCCTCTCTGTCGGCACCATAATATCCCCCACCCGGTTTTCTTTCCCCTCAGGAGCTTAAGGCTGTTTTAACGCTTCCTTAAGCTTTATTGCATAATAATAAACATTATGTGAATTAAACATCGAACGCGCGGGGCCAAGATGACAGACGAGAATTCCAAAAAGAAACCGCCACCCAATCCCTTCAAGATCAGCCGTGACGACTGGCGCCGCGCCGTCGAGGAAACGCGGGCCGAGGAAAGCACGGATGACGAGCGGATCCGCCAAAGGATCCAGTCCGGCCAGCAAAAGAAATCGGACGGCAACCGCGGCCCCTGACGGGCTGCAGCGGGAATGAGGCGAAAGCGTGGCGCTCACCGACGAACAACGCGAACAGGCTTGGCACGTACCGAAGGTCGAGACGGCCGGACAGGATACGCTCACCGTCAACAGCCGGGACGGCAAGCTTTTGCCGGAACGCGCGTTACTCCACGAAACGCTGGTACAGATCGTGGCCGAACGCAAATCCGGCGTGTCGCCCTCCCGCTACGAAGACTTCCTCGTCAAGACCGCGGACCGCATCCGCGCCATGCCCGAATATGAGGCGCTTGAGGCGCGCGCCCGCGCGGGCGGGACCGTGTCGCGCCAGGACGTCTCCACGCTGCTCGACCATGCGGGCCTCGGATACCTGCCCGACGCGGAGCCTGGCAAGCGCGCGGTCGTCGTCGTCAACGGCTCGCCGGCCAGCAACAAGACCACGCTCGGAAAACTCGCGGTCGGCTTCAGCCCCGGCGAAGGCGTGAAATTCAATCCCGACGATTTCCGCCCGATCCTCGCCGACCCGAAGGTGTACGGCAAAAAATATTCGGCGATGTCGCAGGATGAGAACAACATGCTCGGCAACGAAATCCTCGACCGTATCGCGGAGAACGGCCTGAACGGCAAGCGCCCGAACGTCTTCATGGACGTGCTTTGCGTCAACGACAGGCGCATGGCCGTCGTTAACCAGGCCGACCAGGTCTATTCCGTCACCGCGGTGACGCCGCCCGAGGTCAGCGTGGAATGGGCCTACCAGCGCGGGATCGACACGCGCATCCTGCCCACCGACCTCGTGCTGGGCTCGGGCGAATGGGTGGTCAAGAAACTCCCCGACCTGCTGACGGCGGGACAGGACCCGGGCAAATCCCTGTCCGCCCATATCTTCGATCTCCATGTCGAGAAGGACGGCTTTCCCAAGCTGATCGCCGCCTGGGACGACCAGGGCAAGACCCTCGACGTCTACGACCCCGACCTGTTCATCAATTTCACCGAGCGCGTGAAGCTCAACAAGAACGCGCAGAGCCCGGCCGAACTTTACCCTGACGCGGCCCTGCGTTCGCCCGAGCAGAATATGAAGAACATCCAGGAGGTCTTCGCGAAAAAGGGCGTCACGGTCAATTTCATGACCGATGAGGCGCAGCCCAAAGTCGCGATGACGATTTCGCCGGACGGCGTGCAGAGCTATTCGCACCTGACCTCGGCGCGCGGCGACGATTTCTTCGACCGTCTGGCGGCGGCTGCGCCGGCGAAAGCGCCTGCCGCGGCCGAACCGGTCGCGCTGGCAGATAATTTCACGAAAGCCGCCGCGCCGAAGGCAATCGCGGCCGCGGTCCCGGAGGATACGGCTGCCGCGGCGCCGCGGACCGTGCAGAAACCCATTCTCGATTACGAAACGCCGCAAACCGCGCGCGCGGGCGAGCCCTCGTGGAAAACACCCGGAGCGCAGGGCGTCATCGCGGGCACCGCCATGACGCTGCAGGCGGCAGGCCAACTGACCGGCCCGCAGCCGCTTTCCACCTCGCAAAAAGTGACGCTGATTGGCCAGACCGGGGCAGGCGTGGCGCAGATCGGGCTTGAATACGCCGGGCCCTCGATGCTCAACGTGAATGTCGCGCAGCCCAATTCCATCGGCATCGGCCAGGGCGTTACGGGCGACGTGACGGCCTTGGGCCGGGTCGGCGGCGGGCTGGGTGCCTTGGGCGGCGGCTTTGGCATGTATTCTTCGGCGGTCGGCGCCTGGGACGCCGGCAAGCGCGGCGACAAGCTGGGCGCCGCGATGGGCGGCGGGAATTTCATCGCCAGCACCGCCTTCACGGTCGGCGGCGCCGCGCAGATGCTGGGCAATGCCTCGCTGGCGGCGGATGCGACGGGAGTCGGCGTGTTGATCGGCGTGCCGTTGCAGGTCGCGGGTCTGGGCTTCCAGGCGCGCGACGTCATCCAGGGCTATAGCGCCCTGCAGGTGGCGGAAAGCGGCCGCGAGAACGACGAGGCCGTGCAAAGCAACGGCAAATTCGCGCGCGTGACGGGCTATGTGCCTGGGCTGCCCCTGAAACCCAGTTTCGCCGATTACCAGGGGCTGACGCGCCTGAAGCTGGAACTGAATTCCCAGCACACCAAATACGCCGATAACCAGCCGGTCAGCCTCGACGCGATCGCGGATAACCCGGACGAATTGAAACGCATCGCCGCCTTCGGCGCGGGACAATACGACGAAGGCGTAAAAACCCGGCAGGACGCCCTTTACGATGTGGCGAATATGCGCCATTCCTCCGCCCTCGGTCATGTTTCGGATTATTTGAGAAAACATGTGCGCGGCATTGACGACGCGGCGGATGACGAGCGCGCCCTGAAAACCGGTGAGAACGAAGTGGCGCTCGGCACCGCGGGACGCGCGGCGCTGCGGGAGCTGACGGCGGGCCCGCCGTCGGCGGATAATCCATCCAAGCTGGTCGGCTATAACTGGCGGCTCGATGAATACAACCGCAAGCTGGCGCCGCTTGAAGGCCAATATCCCGAACAGGCGGCCGAGCTTCAGAAGCTGCGCGACATCCATATCGGCATGCAGCAGGACCGAAATGCGCCCGAGGCGCTCAACCGCTTCGTCGCCGAACGCGGGCGCGAAAACACGCTCGCCGAACGGCAGAAAGTGGAGGCGATGAGCCCCGCCGATCAGGAGGCCTATTTCAAAAAGAACGCGGAATTCCTGCAAAAGGCGAGCGTCGACCCCGCGCGGCCCGACCTGCCGCTGATCGGCCTGTCGACGAGCCGCGCGCAGTACGATGCGAAGGCCGCGGAATTCGCGCCCGCCGCGCTCGCAGACAAGGCGCAGGCGGCCGCCGATCAGAACGCCGGGACGCTCGCCATGGTGGACCGCCAGCACACAGCCTATGAACGCCGCGCCGCAGCCCTCGCCCAGGTGCTGCCGGACGTGAAGCCTGCCGACATGACAGTCGTCGGCGCCGACGGCAAGCCCGCGACGAAGGACGGCAAGCCCTATTCGTTCCGGGACGCGCAGAACGACATGGCACAGAACATCAAGACCGCGCAGGCGCAGCTGGACGCGCTGAAAAAATCGTCCGGCGCCGCAAGCGATGCCGACGCCAAGGCCCGCATTACATTGCAAACCGTCGCACTGCAGTCGCTGCAAATTCAATATGCCAATAACGAGAACCAGAACCTCGCCCACCGGCTGCAGGCCTATGACGAGGGCATTGGAGCCCTGCAGCGCGAAAATGCGGGGCTGCGGCAGGGGATGGCGAAGAACGGCCTTGATAAGGTGCCCGTGACGCCCAACCGCGCGATGCAGCTCTCGAACCAGATTTACGCCGACAGCCAGCAATCCATCGCGGTGCAGGCAGACGCCCTCGCCCAAAGCCGGACGGCTTTCGACCAGAAATTCGGCGATCGCGATCAGCAGGCCGCGCGGCTGAAGACGGGCGATCCCGTTTATATCGCGGCGCTTGACAAGCTGCAGTCGCAGGAATTCGCGATCGGCATCGACCAGGTCCGCGGCCTGGAGGCGCAGAACGCCTACCTGAAAAGTTACCAGGCACTCGCGCAGAAGGAGGCCCCGCAGGCGCCCGGCCAGCAGAGCGATGCCGGCACGTCGAAATTCATCCCGCAGGGCTCCGTTACTTCAGGCGCGAGCGCGCCTGCCGCGGCCGATGCCGGCAGCGGCACGGCGAAGACCCTGAAAGCCATCCGCAAACCGCAATCGATGGCGCCGGGTTAGGCGGCTGACGCCTTTATCACCCTCTCAATTCGCGATTCCTCGCATCCCGGCTTTTCCTTGGAGCATCAGGGGTTTCGGATCTGTTTCCGGATAATTCATATTTAATGCGTATAATATGAATTGTAAGCAGCAAGCAAAGCAAAAGGTGACATGATGAATATGCATCAGACATCGACGGAGACCTTGATGACTCCGGCCTGCGCAGCGCAGGCGAAAATAGCAGGGCTCGACCTCGAGGCCCTGAAGCTCAAGCTCATGCAGGAAAGGACCTGGACGCATGAACGGGCGGACCACGTGGAAAATTTCTATCGGGCCTGTCTGGCCCTTCTCGCGATCTATCCGGGCGAAGAGCATCTACCCGCAATCACCGCGGCAGCGGCTACCGGCACGGCGGTGGCCCTGGCAGCGGCGGTGGTTGTGCTGGTTGCGGCCATGCTGGTCGAGGCGCGGCGCCGCCAGCATGCTGCGGCGGCGCTAAAAAGACGGGCAAGGGTTCGATCCGGCAACGCGCCAGGCGCGCCCTCCGATGACCAGGAAATGCCTGCTGCCCCACGGCGGCGCCGTGCATGATGGCTGAAGGTTTCGCAACTGTTGGGAAGCAGGTCCTGCATTAAGGAACCGCCAAAGGACTTAACAGCATACTATTTCGAAGAGCATCAAATACTTGGATTGATCTTGCGGTGCACAAAAATGGGGTATTAAGGTGCCGCATTTCCCTTGATTTATTATGGCAACTCGTGTTATTTTTTAACTCATGGGAAAATAAAGGGAGCCGCAAGTTTTTGAGCAAAGCCACGCAGAAAATCGTCGACCAGATCTTCACGACCGGTACGATGCAACAGAAACACGAACAGATCATGCTGTTCATGAATGACGGCCACAGCATGCTTTATAGCGGCGATGTCGCGTGGAAAATGACCGTCCCTTCGGTGAAGGAAATTCACAAGGGCAGCGCCGACAGCATGGATGCCGCGCTCACCCAGATCAAAAACCTGCTGGAACAGTCGCTGAAAACGGCAAACCCCGAGACCAAAGTCCAGCTGGCGATAGACGATGGTTCGGACGGGAAAAGCGGCACTTTCTTTAGCTTTTTCTTCTAACCGCCCCTCTCTCCCCCCTTTGAGCTTCTTGATCACCGGTTCAATGTCAGGCCATCCTTGTCTTTCGAATGAATCGAGGCAGGATGAAGAATCAGCACGCGCCTGATGGGGGGAGAACGCTTTCTGACAAGGCATTCCATGTCGCGCTCGCCGTCCTTTGCGCCAGCCTGACCGCCTGCGGCAACGTGCCCAACGGCCAGCGGATCATCGACCGCGAGGCTGCCATGGCAACGCCGGCATTCATCACGAACGCGCACAGTGCCTTCAACCCCGAAAAGAGCGCGGCGCTCTTCAGGAAGGCGGGTGTGCCCGATTACCTGATGCACCATCTCGCCGTCGAGCAGGCCATCAACCAGGAGCCGCTGATCGATGGCAACAGCACGCGCCTGCTGGTCGACGGGGATGAAACCTTCAACGCCATCTTCAACGCCATCAAAGGCGCGCATTCCAGCATCAACATGGAATTCTTCATCTTCGAAGATGTGAAGAACGGTAACGAAAGCTTAAGCGACCTGCTGATCCGCAAGCGGCGCCAAGGCGTCGCCGTGAACGTCATCTATGACAGTTTTGGGTCGGGTGCTACGCCACCCGAATTCTTCAACCGGCTGAAAAAGGCCGGTGTCAAGCTGGTGCAGTATAATCCTGTCGCACCATTCGAGGTGAAACGCAAATATGCGCCCAACCATCGCGACCATCGCAAAATCATCGTCGTCGACGGCGTTATCGCCTTTACCGGCGGCATCAACCTGAGCAGGACCTACGAGTCCTCCTGGTCCGGACGCTCCGGGCCGCCGCGCGACCTGGGCAACGATTACTGGCGCGACACCGACATCGAAATCAAAGGGCCGGCGGTCGCCGTGATGCAGCATCTGTTCCTCGACCACTGGAAAGGGCAAAAAGGCCCGGAGCCGGACAAGAAAAACTATTTTCCGCCGCTGCACGACGAGGGAAACGAGCTGATCCGCGTCATCGGCAGCCATCCCGGCCACGACACGCAGCATTATTACGCGACGCTCCTGTCGGCGCTGCAGAGCGCGCGGGCGCGCATCTGGCTGACGGCCGCCTATTTCGTGCCGACGGACGAGCAGGCGGACGCACTGCTGGCCGCGGCACATCGCGGCGTGGACGTGCGCATCCTCGTCCCCGCCAGAAGCGATTCACAACTGTCGCTGGTCATGCAGCACGCCGATTTTGAGGATCTCCTGAAGGCGGGCGTGAAGATTTTCGAGACGCATGACGAGGTGCTGCATTCCAAAAGCGTCGTGATCGACGGGGTGTGGAGCGTCATCGGCTCCTCCAACTTCGACCACCGCAGCGTCGTCTTCAACGACGAGGCCGATGTCGTCGTGGTGGGCCGCAAGACGGGCGCCGAGCTGGAGAGCCTGTTCGTGCGCGATTGCGCGCAGGCGAAAGAAGTGACCTGGCACGACTGGAAGCACCGCAATGTCATGGAGCGGACGAAAGAGTTGCTGGCGACAATGTGGTTGTCGGTCTTCAAATCGGACTTGTGAAACTTTAAGCCGCCCTGTCCTTTGCCAGATCTTTCATTTGCTGCTTCATCGCCTTCGCGGCCAGCGCATAACCGCCGTCGGCGCCGTCGACGAAATGCATATGGGCGCTCGCGTAATCGAAGACGAGGCAGGTCATAAGCGCGGAGGACGCGGCATGCAGCCCGTAATAGACGCGCCCCTCCGCCGAAAGCTGGTCCAGGTACGCCACGAGCGCCGCCTTCTGCTCCGCCGTCACGTCCATGACGAGGCGCAGCGCATTGTCGAATTTGATGTAATCCGTATTCTGCGAGGTCGCCTTGCGGTAGCTGCGTCCGTCGAAGCTTCCCGATTTGAGGCCGAAGGCGATGCACGCGCGGCCCACCATGTTGGCGGCGAACACGGACGCGAGTCGGCCCAGCAGGGCCGCCCTGCCCTGTCCCGCCGTCCGCACCTTCGCCTCCTTCGCGAGCAGTTGCGGATCCGACGAGAGGTTGAGCTGCCCTTCGGAGACGGGCTTCCAGCTGTCGGGCTTGCCGCAAAGGGTTTCAATCCGGGCAAGAATATCGCGGTAAAGCTCGGCCTTCGCCGCATCGCCGGTATCGCGTGAGAGAACGATAAGACTGACGTCAAAGCCGTTGCGGCTATGCAGCGGCTGCCAGCGGCATTCGAGCCCGCGGAAATCGGCGGGCTTCGCGGCCAGCACCTTGGGCGAGAACAGCGTCTCGATATCGTGGGTTTTCGCGGTCTGCGGGTCCTTGACCAGCCGTTCGGCCAGCAGCACGCCCTCGCCCGACATGGATGCCTGCCGCACGCCCTTCGCCACTTCCATCTTGGCGACGCGCACGGCGGCCCGGGCCTTGCGCAGCTCTTCCGCCCAGACGATCCCGGCGCGCATGTCGAGGCCGAAGGCATCCTTCGCCATCTGCCGCGCGCCGTAGAGCGCGCTCGCCACGTCGAAGGAGAATGCAGCCGGGATCAGCAGCGTCGCGCCGTCGCCGCCGAAGATATAGGCCACATCCTCGCGGCCTGCCGCATTCAGCACCGCGGTGATGGCCGAGGCGCTGACCATGTTGACGTCCTTGTACTTTCCGGCCTCGATCGCGGCGGTAGAGGAAACGATATCGACGATGACGACACACCAGTCGTCCGGCACGTCGCGGTGGTGCGACAGGTCGCACAGCCCCGCCTCCGCCGGCACGGCGGGCAAGTCGCGGTAAAAGCTTTGCGAAGACCCTGAACCCATATCTTAAAGCATAGCACCGCCGGCTGGCGCGGCAAGGGGCCGCATATCCACCCGCCGTCATCCCCGCGAAAGCGGGGATCTCGTAGTGAACATGTACGCGAATTTCACGGGATTCCCGCTTTCGCGGGAATGACGCTTGCGTTGAAAAAGAAAACGGGCGGGGCTCCTGTTACGTAAGCGCCCGCCCGTCCAACCTCTTCTTCCAATAGGGAATGGAAAGAAGAAATAGCGTCTGTCAAAAAGGCTTAGAGATCGAACTCCTGGCCGCCTTTTTTGTTGAAGGTCTTCTTCTGAACGTTGTCATTCGAGACGACCTGGTCAACGATGTCTTTCGCTTCGGAGAGGATCTCCTGCAGCTTGCTCTGCGCATCCGCGCCGCCGGCGATTTCGCCGAGCTTCTTGGAAGCGACGCCGCCCACGCCGTGGACGATGTCCGAGATGGCCGCGGGGGAAGGCAGACCGCCGACGACGTCATGCGCCTGCTTGGAGACGCGCTCCGGCGTGACTTCTTTCGTGATGGCGGCGACTTGCGCTGCGATCGCGTCGGTCGGGATCGTGTCGGCCATTTCCTTGATCTTCTCGGCGACTTCTTCTTCCGAAGAGTTGCGCAGATCGTCAAGGATGGGCTTGGCTTGCTCGAAGAAGGCCATGATGATCATCTTCTCGCCCATCGAACGGCCCGAGAGGGCGGCGTCGAGCGAGTTTTCGAGATCGTCGGTCGAGGTCTTGGCGAGAAGGTCTTTCAGCGACTTCGCGAGTTTCTGCGCGTTCTCGTCTTCTTTCAGGGAAGAGACGAGGGTATCGAGGGCGCCCTTGATCTTCTCTTCGTCATAGGAGCGCACGGCGGTCGAGATGCCGTCAGCCGTTTCCTGGCTGGTGACCATGTCGTAGAAGTCCTGCGCGACCTGCTTGACGTAGGTTTGGGGGAATTCCTGGAGGCCCTTGTCGAGTGCGGCCTGTCCGCCCGCGGCGAGGCTGCGCGTAATGCGGCCCTTGAGGTCGGCGCCGGCGTGCTTGTCGGCGAACTTGTTGAAAACTTCTTTCAGAATATCAAAACCGGGATGATTCATATCCATTGTCGTTGTGCTCCAAAACTGTTTCTCGTCACGTGGGATGCAAAACTTTCACACCATATTTTCCGGTGAGGCAGGGCTCGTTAAGAGACCAGCCCGGTTTTGCAGTTGCGCCGACTATAGAGTTTCGGAAAAACGAGTCAATACGGTTTCTTTTGGAAAAGGAAGTTTTACAAAATGTGGGGGTTTATTTTACGCAATCACATTCAGCAGGTCGTCCGTCATTTTGTCCTGCGTTTTGATTACGGAAATATTCGCTTTATAGGCCAGCTTCGTTTCGATAAGATTTACAAGCTGCTGGCCGAGATCGACGTTGGGCGCGGCGATCTCTCCCTGGCTATTTGCATAAGTCGACGAAGGGTCGTAGACGACACTGTGGCCATTGGGATCCGGGGTGACGACGGCACGCACGCCGTCGCCCGATCCCCCGGAATCCAATGACAGGAAGTTGACCTGCAAGGGACGATAGACAGTCGAGGCAGGAGCTGATGGATCGGCACTGGGGACAGTCCCCGTCGTCGATGCATTGGCGATATTGCTGGCCGTTGCGGCCAGGCGCTGGTCCTGGGCGGTGAGCCCAGAGAGCGCAATCGAAAGTGCATCCACCATGCTTTTCCCTGCCTCAATAGCCTAGGGACTGCGGAAAAATAGGGCACCGGCGTTTTAAGTCGGCGGTCACGAAGGCATAAGATTTCCACAGATGATTTCAGTATGACATAAACCCCTTAAAAATAAGTTATGCGTTTGATTTCAGTAATAAATAGTTTAGATTCGAGTGATAGGGTTTTGGGTGAAGGAGTACCTGTCCATGAAGCTTTTGTCGCGAGTCTTTTTCGTCTGTGCCGCAGCGTTGCTGGCGTTCCAGTCGCCCGCCGCTTTCGCCGGGCATTTCAATACCTATGACGACCGCTCCTACGAAAACCCCCTCAACCCAAGCTGGCGCGAGGAAGACCGCACCGCGAACCGCACGCCCGAAGGCACCATCGAATATCCCCACTGGCTGATGGACCGGCCCGAGCATTACGAATTCCTGCCGCTCGTCTCCAACTGGGATGCGCAGAACAAGCATCCGCAGCAGTGGAAGGGCCAGGACTGGGATCCGTCGAAATGGGACGGAAAAATGTGGACGCCCGAGAGCGCCGTGCATAAATTCTATGAAGGCCGCATCTTCGACCGCCAGTATATGCGCGGAAAGATGCCGGTGCTCGTCGTCGGTCCCACGTTCTACAAGCTCTCGGACCTCGATCAGCGCCGCACGCTGAAGCTTCTCTCGGATTACACGGGCGTCTTCGGCAAGGGCTATGACATGATGGAGCTGCGCGACTGGCACACGAAGAAAGTGGTCGGCGCGTACACGCCGCGGGGAATGTACCTGAACTAAAGGACGTTTAAGCCCCGCTTTTTTTTGGAAAGCGAGAACGACGACATGTTTCGCCTCGGAAAAACCCCTCGGCAGCTCATGGGGCTGCTCTTCGGTTGCGCGCTGATTTGCGCGCTCGGCCAGGCGGCGCACGCGGAAAGCGTGATCCGCGACCAGGAAATCGAAAGCGACCTGAAAGTTTTCATGCGCCCGATCTTCCTCGCGGCGGGCGTCTCCCCCACTTCGGTGCGGTTCATCATCCTCGAAGACCCCGAGCTCAACGCCTTCGTGGCGGGCGGGCAGAACATCTTCCTGCATACGGGGCTTATCCTCAAGACGAAGAACGTGGACGAGTTGATCGGCGTCTGCGCCCACGAGACCGGCCACATCGCGCATGGCGACATCATCCGCACCCGCGCGACCTACGAGCACATCTCGATGGAGACGCTGGCGGCGGAAATCCTGGGCGTGGCGGCCGCCATCGGCGCGCATTCCGGCGAGGCGGCGGCGGCAGTGACATCGGCCTCGACGAGCATCGGCGAGCGCGCCTTTCTCACCCATAGCCGCGAGCAGGAAACGGCGGCCGATGCGGCGGGCATATCTTTCCTCGAAGAAGCCCATTTGCCGACCGATGGCATCCTGAGTTTCATGCAGACGCTGGCCGGGCAGGACCTGCTGCCGACGAGCGAGCAGTCCGAATACGTGCGCACCCACCCTCTGACGCAGGACCGCGTCAATTACCTGCAGGATGCCGTCGACAAGGAGCGCGTCCATTACACCGCGCCCGCGGGGTGGGCGGAGATGCACGCGCGCATCAAGGCGAAGCTGATGGGATATCTCCAGCCCGACCAGGCGCTCCAGAACCGCGGCACCGACCTGCCCAGCCAGTATGGCCGCGCCATCGCCTATTACCGCAAGAACGATGTGCAAAAGGCGCTCGACACGCTGAACCCGCTGATCGCCGCGAACCCGAAGGACCCGTATTTTTACGAGCTCAAGGGCCAGATCCTGTTCGAGAACGGCAGGATCGAGGAGGCGGTCGCGGCCTATACGAAGGCGGTCGAATTCGCGCCTGACTCCGGCCTGATCCGCGCGTCCTACGGCCATGCGCTGCTGGAGTCGACCGTGGATACGAAAAAGCGCGGGGACGAGGCCATCAAACAGCTCAACGCCTCGCTGCAGACCGAGCCTCTCGACCCCGAAACCCACCATATGCTCGCCATCGCCTATGGCAAAGGCGGCCAGGAGGGGCTGTCGCGCCTGCACCTGGCCGAGGAAAACCTGCTCGAAAACAAGCCCGACAACGCCATCACCGAGGCCAAGCTGGCGCAGGCCAACCTGCCCAAGGGCTCGGCGGGGGCCCTCCAGGCGGCGGATATCCTTGAAGAAGCGAGGAAAAACGCCAAAGAACTCAAGAAGCGGCAGAAAGGGTATTGATTTTGCCCCCCTCATGCTCACATTGTTATAGTGCTGCGTCTTTCCAACAACTCCAAGTCAGGGTCATCCACATGTTTCAGGGTTCATTGAAAAAACTGGCGTTTACGGCCGTCGTCGCCGCCGGCCTCGCGCTCGGGGGGCTGTCGCCCGCCCATGCCGCGGACATGAGCAAGGATCAGGTCGAGCAGATCGTCCATGATTATATCGTCGCGCATCCCGATGTGATCCTGAAGGCGGTCGACGACTACCAGAAGAAGGACATGCAGAAGCGCCAGGACGACGCGCTGAAGATGAACCACGAAGAGCTGTTCAACAACGAAAAGTCCCCCTTCATCGGCAACCCGCACGGCGACGTGACGATGATCGAGTTCTTCGATTACAACTGCCATTACTGCAAGCAGATATTCCCCGAGCTGAAGTCGCTGTCGGAATCCGACAAAAACCTGAAGATCATCTTCAAGGATTTCCCGATCCTGGGCCCCACCTCGGAAACTTCCGCGAAATGGGCGCTTGCGGCGCAGATGCAGGGCAAGTATTTCCCCTTCCACCAGAAACTGATGGAACATAAGGGCCCCTTCAACGACGACGATATCGAAGCCATCGCCAAGGGCATCGGCCTCGACATCGCCAAGGCCAAGCATGACGTCGAAGGTACGGACGTCCTGCTCCAGATCGAGCGCAACCGCACGCTGGCCAGCCAGATGAACTTCAACGGCACGCCCTCTTTCGTCATCAACGACGAGGCTTTCTCGGGCATTCCCGACCAGAAGGACCTGCAGAAGAAAATCGCCGAGGCGCGAGACAAGAAAGACGGCAAGTCGTCGGATGACAGCGCCTCCGACAAGGACGACAGCAAGCAGGATGGCGCGAAAGCCGCCGACGATAAGTCCTCGGACGACAAGAAGTCCGACGACAAGAAAGACGAATAGCCTTATTCGGGAACGAGATAAAGAAACGGCGCCAGCGATGGCGCCGTTTTTCTATTGTGCATCCGCGATTAGCTTGCACAAGTCCATCAGCTCCGAAGCATTGAGGTCGGAGACGGCCTCGAAGGCGAGATGGTCCTTGCGCCAGAAGACGAGGTTATAGCCGCGGCGCGAGAGCGCGGTCATCGGCATGTCGCCTTCCGCCGTGGGCGTGACGAGCACGTTGATCACGTGCTTGTTGCGGTGATAGACGAGCGCGGCCGCCGCCTGGTGCGTGACGTAGTCGAGCCTGCCGCCGACGAGCGGATAGCCCTGTTTCGCGAAATCATGCACGGGCGGCGAAAAGTCGATGCGCCCGGCGAACCAGGGCTTGACCGTATGCTGGTCGGTCGACGTGACGTCGGTGATATGCTTCTCCTGCAGCGCGCGCACATGAATGGAGACAATTTCGTCCGCCAGCATATCGGCGGGGGTCGGCACGGAAAAATAAAGCAGCAGAGCGACCGCGAGCGTCGCGGCGGACGAAAGCGGGAGGGCCCAGGCCATCCAGGCGGGCGGGCGGCGCCGCGCGGCCCGTCCGCCGATCGCCCGGACGCGCGTCACAAGGTCCGCGGGCGCCGGATAATAGGTCAGGCCGTTCTGCATGTCTTTCGCATTCTTTTCGAGCGCCGCAAGCGTCCGGCGGCAATCCGCGCAGTCCCGCGCATGGGCGAGCACGGCGGAGGCTTCGGACGGCGACAATTCGTTGTCGGCGTAAAGCTGCATTTTTTTCAGGCAAGCCATGCAATCGGCGCTCTGTTTCATCCGCATTTCTCCGCCAGCTTTTGCCGCAGCATCGTCCGCCCGCGCGACAGGCGCGACATGACGGTCCCGATGGCCACGCCGGTCACCTCGGCGATTTCCTTGTACGACATGTCTTCCAGTTCCTTCAGGATCAGCACCTCGCGGAATCCTTCCGGCAATTCATTCAGCGCGGCGTTCAGCGCCTGTTTGTCCTGCGACCGCGCGAGCGCGGCTTCCGGCGTATCGTGATGGACGACCGCCGCTTCATCCGCGGCTGACAAACCTTCTTCATCATCGAGACTCACGGCGGCGCGCGCTTTGGTGCGCGTGAGCCAATCGTAGCTTTCATGGCGCACGATGGTCAGAAGCCAGGCGCGCGGGCTGCCACCCGCGAAACGGTGCAGGCCTTTATAGGCGCGCAGGCAGGCTTCCTGCACGACATCCTGCGCGGCCGCGTCGTTGCGCAAGATCCAGCGCGCAAAGTTATAGGCCGCATCCAGATGCGGCAGCACGATATCTTCAAAGCGGTGCGCGTCGTCGGGCCGTGTCATTTCAGGACGTTCCTTGCCCCTTATCAGTATATGACCCCGCCCCTCCCGTAAATATTCCCGGTTTGGAAAATTTATTTTTACGGGAATATAAGGGGGGTGCGGAGGGTCTGAGATAGCAGGAGGCCCTCTGGCCTTCCTCCCCCGTCCTGCGGGGGCGGCCACGATAGGAGGATGCAATGCAAAACGATAACCAACCCACCCGCCGCGAGGCGCTGAAGTGCATGTCGGCCTGGGCAGGGACGGGCTTGCTGTGGTCGCTGGTGGGCGGAATCCCCAAGGCCTTCGCGGCGGGCGATGCCGCGGGAGAAGCGGCGATGAAAGCCGCGGGCGGGACCTTTAGTTTCGCGCAGGTCAGCGACACGCATATCGGCTTCAATAAACAAGCAAACCCCGAGCCGCTGAAAACGCTGGGGGAGGCCATCCTGCGCATCAATGCGGCAAGGCCCGGCTTCGTGCTGCACACCGGCGATATCTCGCATCTCTCGAAGCCCGAGGAGTTCGACACGGCGGCAGAGGCGCTGAAAGGTTTGACCGCGCCGGTGCATTACGTGCCGGGCGAACACGACACGCTCGATGAAGGTGGCGGCAAGCTGTTCCTCGAGCGCTACGGCAAGGGCACGAAAGGCAACGGCTGGTACAGTTTCGACGACCATGGCGTGCATTTCGTCGCGCTCGTCAACGTCTTCAACTTGGCGCCCGGCAGGGAAGCGAACTTGGGCGCCGACCAGATCAAATGGCTGGAAGATGATTTAACGGCAGTGAGCACAAGCACGCCCGTCGTCGTCTTCACGCATATCCCGCTGTGGACGGTCTACCAGCCCTGGGGCTGGGGCACCGACGACGGGGCGCAGGCGATCGCGCTGCTGAAAAAATTCGGCTCGGTCACCGTGCTGAACGGGCACATCCACCAGGTCATTCAGAAAGTCGAAGGCAATATCACCTTCCACACGGCGCGCGCCACCGCCTATCCCCAGCCCGCGCCCGGCGCTGCCGCAAATCCCGGTCCCATGGTCGTGCCGCCCGAAAAGCTGCGTTCCTACCTGGGCGTCACAACTGTGGCGGCGGCACAGGGGGTGCCTTCTCTCAAACTGAACGATTCAACGCTGGAAGGAGCGTGAGCGATGAAATATCTGCTGCCTGCCTGCTGCCTGCTGTGTTTTGCGCTGGGCCTTCCCGCGCTTGCCGATGCGCCGGCCAAAAACACCGTCGAGATCCACGACTTCAAATTCGCGCCCGGGACGCTGACGGTCCATGTGGGCGACAGCGTGACCTGGATCAACCGCGACCAGACGCCGCACACGGTGGCGGACGCCGACAAAACCTTTCGCTCCGCCGCACTGGATACCGATGACAAGTTTACGCATGCCTACACGAAAACGGGGACCTATAAATATTTCTGCACGATGCATCCGCAGATGACGGGGACTGTGACAGTGCTCCCGTAGCCACGACGTCATCCCGCGCATGCGCGGATCTTGTGCCGCGATAACGATGGGATCCCCGCTTGCGCGGGGATGACGCTCTAACGTCAGGGCTTCTTCGTATCCGCAGCCGGCTTCACATCCGTGCCGGCGAAATCGATCAGCTTTTCCTCATCCCAAGGCTCGAGCACTTTCTTGTGGTCGTCGGCGTCCCACAGGTTGAGGCGGTAGATTTTCGTGTAGCCGCTGGCCTTCAGCACCGGATAGGCCTGGAGCGTTCCCGCGACCATGCGTGTTGGCTGGAAACTGAAGTCGCAGGCCAGGACAACGGGCGTGGATTTATCCGGCGCCAGCTTGGGCAAGGTTTTCTCGGTCAGTTCGCTTAAGGGTTCATTGACCGAGCCCTTTATATGCCAGCGGTCGAAACTCTCTTTCGAGCGGATATCCAGGACGACCACCGGGCCCTGCTTTTTAAGGTCCAGGAAGCCCTGCAGATGCAATTCCTGATTGGTGGCGGGCAGATCGGCCTTGAACTGATCGACGCTTACAGGAGGCTTTAAATCGGCGGGCGCCGGCTTCGGCATTCCATTGGAGTCGTCACTCCAGGCGGCGACTCCTGTAAATGACAACGAAATCAATAAAGTAACCGCAAAACACATCTCTGAAATACGCATGATTCCTGCTCTTTCCCAGACTAAAACAGGGTCAGATTTCACACGGAATTAATAAAAAGTAAAGAATTTGGCCGCGCGAAGTGATTGCCATAACACTTTGAAAAATATCATTTAGGACACGCGTGAAGAAATTTTATTGCTAGCAGTTTTAACTTTTTGTTCATAAATTCCTTTGACAGCATTTCTGGAAAATGTTCTACTATTAAACATAAGACGTTAACGAATGATTAAACAAATGAGTTAACGACCTGTCCACAAGTTCCTTTTAGGGGGAGTTAGAATTCAAATGGCACGCATCCTGATCGCAGAACACAACCAGAGCACGTCGACCTACCTGTACAATACTTTGAAGAAGGCAGGTAACTCGGTCGAGCTCGTCGACAATTGCCTGGACGCCTGGCGCGTTTCCTCCCGCGAAGCGTTCGACGTGCTGCTCGTGAACGTTGTGATGCCCGGAATCGACGGTTTCGTGCTGGCGCAAAAAGCGCTGCAGGACAACCCCGGCCTGCAGGTCATCTTCATCACCGGTTTCGCGGGCGTTGCGATGGATACCCATGCAACCCCGGCCTATGCCCCCGCCCCCGTCACCACGCGTCCCTTCCACCTGAAGGAAGTCGTGACCCGCGTGCGCTACCTGATGGGCCAAGGCAGCCTGCCCTTCAAGTCCAACCCGGAAACGGGTGAAGGCAACGTGATCTTCGCGGATTTCGCGCAGAAAACCTTCCGGAGCCAGGCGCAGTAACAAGTTAACCCCCAACGGAGACATATTCCCCCTCCGTAACCCCCTGTGCCCAGCCGTCCCCCCGGCTGGGCACAACCTTTTTATGTGCGCGCGACAGGCGGGGCCGCGACCACCGATGCCAAGTCCCTCCATTTACCCTATTAATTTGACAGAATAGTTCGTTTTCCTCTAGAGTTTGGGAAGCAACCCCGGATGAGGAGGCGATATCGTGGGATTGGTCGACAAGTGGAATAAATGGCGCGACGTCAGCAAGCGGAAGAACGCCGTCGGCGAGGCCATCTCGTCGCGCAACCCCGACACCGTCAAGGTGGCGCTTGCGAATATCTCTCCCGCCGAAGCCTCGGACGACGACAAGAGCGGCTGGCTGCGCCGCGCCATCGACGAGCAGGACGCGGAATGCTTCAAGGCCGTGCTGAAGTTCACCGATACCCCGAACCTCGTCTTCAAGATCGATGAAGGCGGCCGGTACACCGACTACCATTACTACTCGCTCCTCTGCTACGCGCTGACCAAGGCGCGCACCCATGATATTTCGAAAATGCTGGCCGGCGACCCGCGCGTCAAAGTGACGGACGACGATCTTGAGGCCGCGAAGAATGGCGGCATGCAGGATGTGGCGGCGATACTGGCGGGCCGCGTCGCCGACATCCGCCGCCACGAAGCCGACCTGCGCCAGCAGGAAGCGATTCATCTCGACCAGGAAGCCGCCGCCGGCGGCGCGCCCAAGGCGGAGGCTCCGCCCTTACCTGCCGCGCCTGCGGCCGCGCACGACGGCCCCGCCGAAACCTGGGCGCTCATGTCAGAGACGAGCATCGCGCATGTCACCGCGTCGAAGGCCATCGGCCGCAAGATGACGGAGATCTTCAACTTCGAAAGCAAGGAGCGCACCCTCATCACCACGAACCTCGACACCGGCGCCGAAACGCTGGGCGCCGCGGAGAAGTTCGAGACCGTGCCGGAGAGCGCCGTGAAGCATGCCGCCGAGATGCTGAAAACCCTGAGCGCCGGTGGCGACGGGCAGAAAATGACCTTTCGCCTGTAACAGCACGAAAAAGATTTTCTATTTTAAAACAAGGAATTATCGGCGCCCGGCCGCGCCGCCAGTAAGTGATGGAATGTCGAAAAGTTGAAGGCTTGACTTGCGTTCCCGCCGCATCATGTGGTAGGAAAGCCCTCTGGAATGGACACATAGCTCAGCGGTAGAGCACTATCTTGACATGGTAGGGGTCACAGGTTCAATCCCTGTTGTGTCCACCATCCGGTTTCCCAAGCCAGAACAACGGCTTAGGACCTACCCCAAAGCCTCCTAGCATCGCACCGATAAATCTCGCTGTCACAACCCTGTCACAGTGAGGCGAATCCATGCCGACCATCCGTAAGCGCGGCGACAAATGGCAAGTCCAAGTCCGTCGCAAGAACTGCCCTCCCCAATCCAAATCCTTCAACCTTCGCGCCGACGCTGTCGAATGGGCGCGGAATATGGAAATCAGAGCCGACCGGAATGACCTCCAACCGCTTTCGCTTATCCACACAGAAAACGCGACCATAGAAGAGATGTTGGAACGGTACATTGAAGAAGTCGTATCTAAGAAACGCAGTGCCGAAAATCAGGAAATCATCATCCGCGCCTATCAGCGGCGACCGATAGCTAAGAAAATCGCGCTGCTAGCAACGCCTCAAGACTTCGCTGCCGACAAGACTGCACGGCTAATGGAAGTCTCTGCCACAACCTACGTTCATCAAATCAGCATCATTCAACACGCCTTCGATGTCGCCATGATGGAATGGGGCTGGCCATTCAAGGAAAACCCTTTGAGACGCGTCAAGAAGCCGAAGGTTGGAAAGCCCCGCGCTCGGCGGCCCTCCCTTGAGGAAATGGAACGGCTGAGAGTGGCGTTATCCGAAACGCGGGTAACATGGCTTTATCCCCTCATCCTCTTTGCAATTGAAACCGGGATGCGCCGTAGCGAAATGCTGCGCCTCTGCTGGCAGGATATTAACTTTACAGCGAGAACAGCATTCATCGGAATTACGAAGAATGGCTACTCCAGGACGATACCGCTTTCCACTCGTGCCATTACAATCCTTGAGAAGATTAAGCCGGAGGACGCGAAGCCGACTGACCGCGTATTCCCCATCAGCGACAACGCCGCAAAGCTGGCGTGGCAGCGGTTGCGAGATAGAGCGGGAATTGAGGACCTAGAAACATAAAATGGGTAGTCGAGAATAGCGACCGCACGATTAATGGCATTGAATGTTTTCCCCGTCCCCGGGCAACCATAGAAGATTGTGTTCTTCGAAAACATTGCGGGCGCGTTATCATTCACTTCATCTTCGTCTTCCTCCTCGTCCTCACCCTCCTCGATTTCATCTTCATCGAGAGGATATGCAGCAAGGGCTTTTTCTCGCGGAGGTCCATAAATTGGTGCCGGGTCATGCTCTTGGTCCCAAAGGCGGAAGCTGTTTGGCCCAAGCTTAAAGAACAAGTCTTTACCAGCTGTCGGCGTTGCACTCCGCCGATACTTTGCATTGTTTACGGCCATTCGCTCGACATGCAATTGGACGGTGTGCGGGTCAATCTTAGGATAGCGCTCCTGAAACCAACTGACCGCGTCGCGCTTAGAAAACACTTTGGACTTTTCTAGCTTTTCAGCTGCGAATTGCTTCATCAATTCACGAGTTGACTTGTCATATATCATTTCGAATCCTCCCCCGCGCCGAATGGTTGCTTAATCTTGTTCGACCCGTTTAGTTTTTTCAATGGCCGACCTGTTTTTAAATAGCTTCCCGTATTCATAGTCTAGTTGCGTTCATTGGGAATGGAGCTTTAACATTGATTATCGTCGATGACTGAAGCGGAGATACCTCATCTCACAGTTCATGTGATGTATGCGCTTCCCGGCGAGAAACGCGACGGGCTGATTAACTCCTGGCATCCCTCAAGCCCTAATTCGGACAGAATTTCCCTCCAGAATTTTTAGACGCATTTGGCTTTCAAGCCTTGCCCCTTCCCTCCCTTAGGTGAAAACAATATCATGCTGACCTATCAAAACTGGTGAATTTTTGTCTATTGGAGATTGTGATGCCCATAGCCGCACTGAAAAAGCGCTTCCGAGAAGCCGTTGAAATGGTCATTGACATGGCGCGGCATAACGGAAGCCAATTGCCGGAAAACATGCCCTCGCTATTGCGAGAATATATGTGGAGGGAACCCAACGAAAACGGACAAATGGTTTTCGTGCGTCAATCCTCTTTAGAGCCGTGCTTCAAGGGTCTCATTACCTCACTTGAAAGAAATAGCGGAAATCCCTATGCGAAATCTCCCCTAAAAGAAACGCTTGATGCTATTAGGTCCATACTCCGAGAGGTCGGAACTTACCCGCACTGGGGGCTTGGAATATTGCCGGACCTTTTGCCTCGTGCGATGTTGGAAGAATATTTTGATGGCGTCGGAAAGTTGATTATCAACGACGAGGAGATTCAAAGGACGTGTGAAAAATGTATAGCTGACCTGAAATCTGATACTGCACAGTGGCAATCGGTATATCTCGTTAGTTCATTTTCAGCGGAATCGCCGTTCAATCTTGGGCCCGATATTTTCCTACGCCCCGTTAAAGTTAATGACCTATTCAAGTTTGGTGAAGAAACTGGACCCACGTCACTATCACACGGCAAGCCGGTTCCTGGGACAAAAGACTGGCTCTGCTTCATGGAGCAAACCCTCACTAAGGAAAAGTTTTGTACTCTTCATGAAACTCTTGAGGACGTTGTTAACGCGCTTCACTTGTCCGTCGATGGGAGAGTTTCGTTTGAACTGTTGGATAAATCGACAAAGAGCCCTTATCTGAGATGTGGAAGGATATTCGGCGGCATAGCAACGTTTACGAGCCGGAGCGGAATTTCCGTACATTTGTCGGATGATGGTATTCAGCGTGTTCAAAAGGCATTTGAACAAATTTCCTCAATTAATTCTTCGCCAAGCGGAGACCTGGCATTGCCGCTTAGGCGTCTTAGAACAGCTTCCGGGCGGCGAGACGCTGCGGACCACTTGGTTGATTGCGTGATTGGCCTAGAAAACCTTTTGGTCCCCGATAAGAGCGAGTCTTCCTATAAATTTAGAATGAGAGCGGCCGCGCTGCTTCCTGAAAGCTTCGGCGATACACCAACTCGATTGGATTTGATGAAAAGCCTTTACAATAAGAGAAGCGACATAGTTCATGGCAGTAAGGGGGCTATGAATGATATTGAGAAGTCCTGTCAGATTGCCGAAAGTGCACTTCGGGAAATCACCTTCTGGTTTCTAAACGAAGGCCAGAAAATTGGAAGCCGTGCAGAGATAGCTGTTAAGCTCGATGAAGCAATTGTACTGGGTGGCGCTGCTATTCGAAATTCGGGTTAATGGCGTCTTCTTTGTTTCGGATGAAGTGCGGCACATCTTATCCAATCTTCAGCGATACACTTTTGGGCATCGGTAAGTGTGATTTTATGACCACAGACCGCCTTTTGGAGGCGGACCTCTAGCTTGTCCTTCACCTTCGCTCCCGTCTTTCCGTTCCATGGCTGTAGCTGTAAGTTTGACGGATTGCGCGGGTGACCGCCAAGAGCAAGCGGGATAAGGTGGTCCAGCTCATAACCGTTCATCAGGGATAGGTTTATTCCCTGTTGTGACATTAAATGACGCTTTACGCCGTTTGTGTATGACACGGCAGGCCGCACAGTCTTTGTGTAACCGGGGACGCAGATGGTATTTGAAATTGTCTCCTGCCGCACATCGGGATTTGTCCACACACAACCATGCGAAGTCGGTATGCAAGGCGCGGCTCCTTCAGCAGTCGCGGGTATCGCCAGAAAAAGAAGTATCAGCAACGAAGATGCAGAGAGCCCCCTGAACATTCATTTCCCTTCAGGCACTACGGTTTCGGATTCAATTTCGAAAGACTGTCTGGTACGGTCAGCCTCCGAATCCGACGTAATCGACAGCCAGCCATTTAATTCATCAATATTCAAATATGCCGCTGCGTATTCCGGATGAATATTTGGCGTAAGTGTATCTCCAACATTTAATGAGCAACTACTTAATCCCTTATTGGCCTCATGCTTGCCCCACTGATAAGAAACGCATTTTGCCAAAACTTTGACTCGAGCACTGCTTCCGCCACCTGTTTTCTCAAATACCCACTCTCCAGTCTCGCCGTTGTGACTCACAACTTGATATCTGACTGCTGAACTTTGGTCGGCGGCGACATGGAAAAGAAAATTCTCTATTGTGGTAGAGACTGACCAAAAAACTGCTACCGCAGTAAACACAGCAGCATAGGCATTCACGCGACTCTGCAGCACCAAGGCATCTGCTAGCTCTTCTAGGTCGTCACTGCGGCCATGCCCGCTTGGGCCGCCAATGCGCTTTCCCATTTTAGGTGCATGAACCTCAATTTTAAATTTGCTGGGGGTTTCAACAGTCGTCGAAAGAAACCAAAGGCAGGCACCGCCCATTCCAAACAAACTAGACGTAATCTGCGCCGCGTCCTGTGGAACAGGATGCTGCATATGATGTAGAACGAAGGAATTTACAAAGAAAGATAGAATGTAGACGGTGAATAATAGCGCCCAACCGCGCCACTTCGGAATGTACGAAAGCTTTGCTGCCATCATTTAACCTCGTAAATCTCAGGGGATTCCATGCCTTGCCCATCAATTACACAACGAGCATGATATTTAAGTTCCAGGTCGAAAGAATTCTTCGCATCGAAGTCGAAGCTCGTAGCAATATTTCCCCATTTGGCCCGATACACCTGAACGCTTAAAGACTTGAGATTGAATGTTGACGGATGGTGCAGCGCGTTTTTGACCGCATCTTCGCAAGAGGCAAGGGCTTGTTCATCTGTGATGTCTGCCGCCTTTGCGGTTTCAGACCTTGCTGCGGTTTGGTCTTTCAATTCGTTATCAGCAATGTCGAACCGCTTACCATTTGCACATTCAGCAAAAAAAGAAAGCTTCTTGTTTGGGACACTGAATCCTTCCGACACTCCAATGTCGGACAGCTTATCGCACTCAGGAGAGGACGCGACCCTGTCCGCCGCTTTGTATATGAGAGAGTTCGCGCGCTGAATCCATTCTTTGTTCCACTCCGGCCATTCCTTCTTGGTCATCAGGTCAACTACATTCTTATCGTAGCGCTTTGTCTGTGCCGCAATTGCTGTATTGGATAGGAGCGCGGAAAGAAAAATCACCATCAGTATTCGCATCGCGAACCTCAAAGTTAAGTGCTGTTTATGGAGGCAATACATTCTGGCCCCTTGTTTGCGACTTTGTTGACGTAGGCGGAAACGGGCAAGGCTGACGTCTTACTGGCCGGATATGGCCCCAGGAAGGATTGCAAGTCGCCTTCCGGCGTCGTCGGCGATATCCACGCAGCAATCATGTTATCAGTTATCGCGCACGGCATCCGGTCATGTATCTTACCGACGACTGTGTTTGCATCGGTCGTGATAATTGAGAAGCTTTCAATCTCCTTGCCCTCTGGCGACTTCCAGCTATCCCAGATACCGCAAAACGAGAAGAAGTCATCGCCCTTCGGCGTGAACCACATCGGCGGGTCGCCTTTCTTCTTATCCTTCGCCCATTCATAAAAGCCACTTGCCGGCACAATGCAGCGGTGCTTTTTAAATGGGCCGCGATACAAGCCGGATTTCGCTACGGTTTCAGCGCGAGCATTGATTGTGGAGAATTTCGTTTTCCCATCTTCAGACCACGACGGAATTAGCCCCCATTTCATCAAGCGAATTTCCCGCCCCTTCTCACCCTCAACAATGACGGGGGCCAACGTCGTGGGGCAAATGTTGTAATTCGTCTCCCACGCCTCACTGTATTGAGCGCGGTATCTCTTCTGAATTTCTTCTATCTTTTTAATGAGACCGTATCGTCCACACATGATTCGACATTGAATTAAGGTTACATTCGTTACAAGCGGATAATTTTAATCTCTGGGAAGAGTTGAAATCGCCACCCAATAGGCCTCCCCAAAGCGTCCGTGTCCTTGTCAAACTCTGAGGCGTCAACCGTGAAGGGCGGCAAGCCGCACTTAGCGCATTTCAGATTACCTATGACGCGTCCCATAGTGATGTTTGGCCGTCTCTCCACTAGCGACAGTGCCGAGATTAATGACGTCCGCACAGGGCGATGATTTTCACATCTCACTGTCAGCCAAACCCACATGAACATATGCAGCGGCTTACTGAGAAGCTCCTCCGGCTCCGGCTTCGGACCTATCGGTAATGATGGCGTCATTTGCGGTAAGGCAAGCTGTGCAGCAGGAATCTGTCGCCAGTCACCTCCTCAACAAGGGCGTCCACAGTAAAAAGAACTCGCCCCGCGGCGTTGTAAACGTCACTGGAAACGGGAGCCGATTGACGAGCTTTCATACATGCTCGATGGGCCACCTCTAGGGAGCGAAGTAACGCATCCCGTTCAGTGGGCGTCATGACGTGCTTTCCAGCCATTTTCCATGTTCTTGATTTGTTCCATGCTTAGGTATATAGTGATTCTATTGACGCACACAAGCATCTCTAATCGGATTTGTAGATTTATCGGCGGACTGGATATGGCGGCGGAAGATTCTAAGCCGGACGGGATGACAGCGTCCGAAAAATACCTTGGTAAAATCTGCAAGACGTCCTTCCTCAATCTGTGGAGTTATCAAAACGTCTTTACTGACCGCGGCGTCACGAAAACTAATCGCCAAGGCAAAGAGCTGTGCGATTTGCTGGTCGTCTTTGATGAGCATATTGTCATCTTCTCCGACAAGTCATGTGCGATGCCGAATACCGGAAATACCTGGCTAGACTGGAAGCGCTGGTACAAAAAAGCAATCAGGAATTCTGCCGACCAGATATTTGGGGCGGAAAGGTGGCTCCGTAAATTCCCCGACAGAATATACCTCGATTCACAATGCGAAAAGCGCTTTCCACTAAACCTCCCGCAAGGCGAAATAAAAATTCACCGTGTCGTTGTAGCGTTAGGAGCGGGAGAACGGGTAGAAAAGCACTATGGCGGGAATAGCAGAGGCAGTCTTATTCTCAACACATATCTGAAAGGTGATGAGTGCCTCGACAAGGAGACTGCAAAGCATCCTTTTTGCTTTGGTCGTATAGACCCCACAAAGGGTTACGTGCACGTCCTTGATGATGTAACTCTGGACATTGTCCTGAATGAATTGGATACGGTGACTGATTTTATCCGCTATTTGGAAGAGAAGGAACAATTCCTTTCGTCAGAGACTATTGTTACGTGTGCCGGAGAGGAAGAATTGCTGGGCTATTATCTGGCGAATTCCGATGAGGATGGAAAGCTAATCGCGGAAATCCCCAAAGATTCCGATGGTAAAGAATTCGGAGCCCTGCACATTGCGGAGGGAATTTGGGACGACTATCAGTCCGGTCCGAAAGCCGAATTCATGGGGGAGTTACGTGCAGCAGGAAGATTTATCGATGGGCTGATTGAACACTTTACCAGCTTCATTTTGACCGAAACGATGGCCTATGGTGGCCAAGATATAAACGTTCATGAACGGAACCTACGTTTTTTTGCTGCCGAGCCCCGAAGCCATAGGGCCATGATGGGGCATCTAATAGCTCAGAAGGTAATGACAACCCCACGAAATGTGCAAAGTGGTGTCGTATTTCCGTCTAGCAAACCCGAGGTTATGTACGTCTTTTTATTATTCCCGCCGTCATTTGGACAGAGCCTTTCCAGCTATCGTGAAGAGCGGCAAGGCTGCTTAACTGCCTACTGCATGGTTACAAAACATTTGAATCCGCACGTTCGCTATGTCGTCGGTTTAGCCACCCAGCCGAAAAAGGCGCTGGGTGAATCCACGGCTAAAACGAGGCCAGACTATGAATCAGAAGATATAATGAGTTTCGACTTTCAAAACTGGACTGAAGAAGAGGACCGCATAGCGGCAAAACTACGGGAAGAAGAAGCCATTTTACAGGACATTAGGATGCAGCACGTTCTCGACCCCATCAGTCCGCGTCGAGCAATTCTGAAGGGTAACCGACATGAGCGACGGAAACAAAAAGCACGCCGTCGCAAAGAGAAATTTACTTAGTTAATTGCGCTCAACTCACGCCAAACGATTTTCATTGAATCAGGCTTGATATATTTATTGTCGGAAACCACCGAATTCCATTCTCCGTCAGTAAAGCTGTTTACCCATCCTCTAATTTCGTCGAAATTTTCGGGGGACTTTCTTCCTTGTTTACGCCACAAATCAGCCGCACCGTTGGCGGCGATGCGGGGCATTCCCGCCATCCTCAGCCAAACCGCCTCCTGACTGCTCACACCGAAGTAGACCATAGATGGAATGAAACCGTTTTGAGCCTTTTGTTCAGGTGTTAGGCAAACGTTTTGCAGCGCGCCCATACCCCAGGAAGCATTTGTGAGTAGTCTTGAATATAGATAAGTTGAAAAGTCCGAAATAAGGTCATCGCCTTCTGCCTTAGAATCTGCAAATTTGTATTTCTTTGCTAACGTCCCGACGCTTTCGCCACGCACCCAGTCTCTAAGAATTTGAGCGACCCTTTCAGTATTCAGCAGACTATTCTTGCCCTCGCTCAGATTCATTTCGGGAATACCGGCAATCATATCAATGCAAGATTTCAAGGGCTGTATATCATCACCGAAGAGTTTCTTGACCTGCCATAAACTTTCGTCCCTAACCTCAGGTGAGTTTTTCGTCTGCGCGAGAAGATATAAGACGCTGGGGGTGCTGAATCCTGTTGTGTCCGCAAGTGCTAGGAACCCAACATTCGCCTTCGTGAGCGACGCCATATAAGCGCGGCAAAGCTTCATGAAGCCCTTCAATTTTTCCGAGTTCTCACTCTGAGCCTGTCTATAAACCAAGCTCGCGCGAAGGATGCTCTCCATCTCGTCAGCGATGTTATCCTTGCCAGCAATCCGCACCGCATGAGCAAGATATTGCAACAGGTTCGTCAGTTGAGGCCATTTTCGCAGGTTCGCTAGATTAAACTGCTCTCCTATCTGTTCAGCATCCGTTAAGATGACAGAGATTTGGCTTGCAATTTCTCCTGCTTCATTGGCAAGGAAATCGTCGTACTTCTTTCGTTGGGCGGCATTTGTCGCAGGAAATAAGATAAGGCCCAACACGTCAACAAGCGCTCTCCCCGCCCGGCCTGCAATATTCCAAAAGTCCGAAACCGTTAGGTCCTTATCTCCCTTTCTCAGAGTCTCTATAATCACATTAGAAATCGGGAAATTCATCCCCTGTGCCAGCGTGGTAGTTCCACATATCCATTTCACCTTACCCTGTTTTATCAAACCTTCAATTAACCATCTTGCTTCCTGAGAAAGCCCTGCATGATGATAAGCAATCCCCTTCTTCAAACAATCAGTAAGGGAGACTTCTGTGCCAGTTTCGGCGCGTATAAAATCGCAAACGGCATCGACGACATCGTCAGATTGAACTGCTAATGAAGGAGTTGCCGCAATTTCATTGGCTCTTGTAATTGCCGTGCCCTTGCCCCGACAAAGAATGAGCGTATTACCCCTCCCTTCCAATACCTTTGCGGCCGCCAAACTTAAGGCCTCTTTAGAGTTTTTCTCGGGAATAGCGTCCTTTCCAGCAAAAGGAATTTTTGCATTGGGAGTGTCGATAAAGTTATCAATTGCATTTAAAGATGTGAGTTCGAGCCGCCTCTTCGATTTCCTGCCAGAAATTTGGAGCGCGGCAACCTGCCGTTTATTGGGTTTCCAGTTGACAACAATGGGGGGCAGGGCCCTATCGTCGCCCAGCCAGTCCACAATGTTTTTACTATTCGGTATGAATGGCGAGAGGAGGAGAAATCTAGCGTCTTTCTTTTCACGTTTTACCGACGCAAGAAGCAGCTCAAGCTTTGAGCCGCGCGTACTGTCGGCCAGCGTATGCGCCTCGTCCACTACAATCAGAGAGATATTAATTGTAGATGGGTGATTTGACCTTAATAGCAGGTCGAGCTTTTCTGGCGTGGTGACTACAATGTCAATATCGCCCGCAAGCATCTTGGATTCAGTCGGATTCAGGTCGTAGGCAGGGACGGCCTGTTCAATCTTCCAGTTCAACGATGAGAAATCTTTTCGCAGGTCAAAAGTAATTTGATTGACGAGAGCGCGCGTTGGCGCAAGATAAAATACAGTCGCATTCGCGCTGAGAGATTTAGTCTGCGCGATATAGAATTTGGCAAGCAACGTCTTTCCAGCGCTTGTGGGCATTTCGATGATGATAGCGCGCTTATATGTGTCAAATAGATTCTTCTTCAGAGCTTCTTGCTGGCTTGGCCACAACTCTAAAAGTGGGTCGGGCCGTCCCTTTTTCATTAATAGCTCGCCATACTCGCGAAGCTTGCCGGACATCCCCTCAAGGTGAGACCAGAGCGAATTTGCAATTAGAGCCCGCGCACCTAGTGAAATGAAATCCGCAAACAGTGCCGCCCCGCCCTTTTTTCCGGCGAGGGAAAAGACTTCCAATGCTTGTTCATGATGCTTGTCGAGCTTCAGGTTTGCTTCTGTCTTTGTAGGGTTCCCTGAAAAGAGGTATTCGCCCGTAACATGCACCAGTTGCGCCAAATGATAGTAGCCCAACAAAATTAGAGAAATGCGCGCTTGCTTTTCGGGAGCATCAAATTGGGAAACGAACCCCTCTTCGAATTTCCCCTGAAGAGTCTTTAGCTCCGCAATTGCTGCAAGAGCATTTTCTACATCACTCCACCCACCCTGTTTTCGCGTGAGGAAGATAAAGGACTCAGCTATATTTGTTGTAACCCTGACCAACCAATCATCGGATTGAGGCCCCTTTTGGTAACCCTTTAGGAATAACCTGACATCGGCAGGACGCTTAGCTATCAAGCCAATGACTGATACACGGAGAGCCATAGAGGTAGCGAAAGAAAGGTTCTTAAACGTCAATTCTGTTTTGACATCTTGAGGCACGGTCTCGTCGGACGCATTGAACACAATTTGCCAGCACGCGAATGCGCTATCAGCATACCTGATGGTTTCTGGTGTCGCAGGGATGTGGGGCGCATCCACAATTTGACCAAGAGCAAGAATTTCATAGGCTAGGCCGACGCGTGCAATCTTTCTAAGGTCTCGCTCCACAAGAGCGGCTTCCCTTACAAGAGCGTCAAAATGCGATGCAAGAACCGCCAATCGCCCCCGATTGATTGAAGCGGTCGATTTGACGTCTTCTAAAATTTGCTCAAGCTTTATATTCGTCATGCGGATAACACGGCCTCTACCGCATTTTGAAAGGCGCTCATAGTGGCATCATACGGCTTCGGAGAACGAATTAAAAGGAACCGACTATTCGCCGGCTTCAATTTCTTCTTCAAGTCTTTAAATATGCCAAAGTCAGTGTCCTTGGATTTGTCAGAGGGGCGAATTAAAACCGAAGCACAGGTAATGCCGACCGCCTGATATTTCTTGTCATCGAGGAGCAGCGCGGCCTGAATTAGGATTTCCTGGGCCTTTCTGTCACGTGCTTTTGTGGCAGCGACCGCAAGTTTGCTGGCGGTTTCATCCAAGTTCTTAATGTGGTGAATATGCTGCTTTTTGAGGCTATCCTTCTTCTTCTGGACGACCTGAGGCGGGGAGTCGGCTTCATCAGAAAACTTCGTCTCATTCAAGATGATGTTAAGAACATCCTCGGCGCCAATTCCATCTATATTTCGTCCGGGGAGCTGTATGGTTTCTCTGTCACGAACGGACTGGTAGCCGAAGCAAGTTGCATATTCTCTCTGCAGGGCATTGTACGATGCAACTTCACCGAAATCAGCGCGCGTAATCGACAAAGCCTTCTTTTTCACAAGGTCAGACTTTGGAACGGTCAGTTCTGCAATCTTTTTCTGAATGAACGTCGTGTCCAAAACGCCGATGCCCTGTACTGATATAGGCCCCTGAAGCGGCAAGGCGAAATCAGCACGTAAATTTACATAGTCATGGGCAATCTCTTTTATCCACTCGTCAAAGTCAGACGGTTCTAATATTCGGCATACATTTCCATCATCTTCGTGTGAACTAATTTCCTTATATGTCCATGCCATAACTAGGCTCCGCAAAAGAATGGGGCGTCGGCGGTCAGAAAATGCCGAAACATTTACCACATAAAGTTGCGAGGCGATACACAAATGGGAGGAATTTTTCCGAGAAAATTTCTGTTCACATCCCTACTGGATGGACACCCCCACACCCCCTCCTGACCCTTCAAAGGCGAATACAGCTGCATAAATTGAGATTGCTTTTAGCGGAGGGCCGGGTTGTGTCACAAATCCTGTCACACTCCTGTCACACTGAAAGGCGAATTCGAATTGATTTACGGGAAAGCCCGATATATAATGGACACATAAGAGCTTGATTTATCAAGCGACGCGAAGCGGCTCAGCGGTAGAGCACTATCTTGACATGGTAGGGGTCACAGGTTCAATCCCTGTTGTGTCCACCACTTTTCCAAATCATACATTTGTATTTCAATTACTTATATTTCGCAGTTGTTGCCGATCCCACAAACTGTCCCACAAACCTATTGCTGGAGTACCCGCAGCCGCGAAGACGTTCTCGCTATTGGTGAATGGACAAATCGACGTTCGAGTCAGCATTTTGGGAAGCTGAGTTATACGAGTATTATTTAGATTCAAAGAGTTGCGGAGGTGCCGGCTTTCGCAGGGATGACGATTTCAATTTCGAAGGATGTCAATGCGGCACGACGCCGGGGGCTTTTTTCGGGACGGGGGGAACGCCGGAAGGCTCGGCCGGGATGGCGGAGGCGGCGGTCCCGGTATTCGTCTGCGGGACGGAAGCGACGAAATGCGATCCTCCGAGGTCAGGGGCGCCCGCCTCTTTTTGCGCCAGCGCCTGGTAATCCTTCAGATAGGTATTTTCGGCTTTCAGGGCCTTGATCTCGTCGAGGCCGATCCCGAATTCCATCGCCTGCAGCTTTTTGAGCGCGTCGATATAAGCGAGATCGCCTTTTTTCAGCAGCGCCGCCTGCGCTTGCGCGTCGCCGTAAGTCTTGTCGAAGTCCTTGATGGGACCCGCGAGCGCCTGGGTTTCCTTCGCGGCCGCCTGCCGGCTGGCCGTCACGGCCTGCTCGGCCTGCACCATGCTCGCATCGGGCGTCACCGGCACCTTGTCGAGCCCCCTGCGGGCCATGTCGGCATACAGCGATGCATTCTCTTGCGCGAGCGCCGCGGCCTTCTCGTCATAGCTTTGGAGCTGGAAGGCGAGGTTCTGGTTTTCGTTATTGGCGTACTGCATCTGCAGCGACTGCACCGCCACGGCCTGCAGCGCCACGCGGGCTTTCGCGTCCGCGTCGCCAGTCGCGGCCCCCGGGTCTTTTTTCAGCGCGTCGAGTTGCGTCTGCGCGTCCTTGATGGTACCGGCCAGCTCGTCCTGCGCGTCCCGGAAGGTGACGGGCTTGCCGGCTTTCAGGACCGGCTTGCCGCTGTCGTCGACGATCGGCAGGTCCGCGGGTTTTACATCGGGCAGCGCCTGCGCCAGCGCCCGCGCGCGGTCGGCATAGACGGCGCCCTGGGCGTTGACGGTCGCCAGCGTGGCGGCATTCTGCTCCAGCGCGACCTGCGCCCTGTCCGCGAAAACGGCGGGGGCGAACTGCACCGCCTTGGCGTTATATTCCTCGCGGCTGGCGCTGAGCCCGACCAGCTGAAGGTCGGGCCGCGTCGGATCGATGCCGGCTTTCGCGATGAATTCCTTGTTCTTCGCGAAATAGGCGTCCTGCGCCGCTGGGTCCATCGCCTCGACCTTCTGGCGCTCGGCCAGCACGTTTTCCCGCGCCTGCTCGCCGACGTATCTTTCCAGTTGCGCCGGGTTATGCGCGTCCTGCTGGATGCCGATATGGATGTCGCGCAGTTTATTCAATTCGGCGGCCTGGCCGGGGTAGTCGCCTTCGAGCGGCGCCAGTCGGCTCTGATAATCTTTGAGGCGCCAGTCGTAGCCCACGAGCTTGCCGGGATCCCGAGCCGAGGGCGCGCCGGCCGTCAACTCCTCGTGCGCCGCTTTGCTGGCCGTGCCGATCGCGATCTGGTCTTCTCCGGCCTTCATGATCTGCGTATCGTTTTTCTCGCGGTCGAAGCCGGTGGCATGCCGTTCCACGAAACCCAGGATCTGTCCGACCGTCGAGCTGTGGACGAAGGACTTCATGTCGTTCAGCGCGACGTCCCGGTTCCGAACGCCAATCTCATAATTGCCGCTGAGATCGCTTGTCAACCGGTCCAGCGCCGGGGCGTTTTGCGACAGGTTATCCAGGTTGATGCGCCCACCTTCGGCATACTCCGTTTTCTGCGCGTTGAGTTCGACGCGCAGGTTGCTGAGCCCGCGGTAATCGGCATATTCCGGCTTCAGGGGGAGGCCCGGTACATAGCCGGTCTGGGTGACATAGCTGCCGTGGCTGGCCGCCGCTTCGTCGCCAAGCCTCTCCTTCATGAGGGCGTTCATGTATTTGGATTGCTGGCATACGTCGTGGATCTGGAAGCCGAGGCCGATGACCTGGAGCGGTACGCCGATGCAGACCCCGACGCCCGTCGCATCGGAGGCCAGCGAGGCCTTGCCCAGGACCTGCGCGACGCCGCCGACGGCATAGGCCGTGCTCGAAGCGAAGTTCCCCACATTGAGCGCCACGCCGGTCTTGCTGCCCTGGTCCCAGGAACTTTTGATGCCTGCCAGCGACGAATACATGCCAAACCCGCCGCTCAGCGCGCCAAGCCCGCCGCCGACGCGGCCGAGCGGCGTGATTTCGCCCTGAAATGTATTGCCGATGCCTGTCCGGTTCGTAAACTTGCCGGTGCGGTTCGCCCATTCCGGCCCGAAGGCCCTAAGTCCGAACTTCGTCGCCGACGTCACCCCGCGCAGCGCCAGCGTCACCTTCTGCGTCGGCGATCTGGCAGAAACCAGCAGGCTGGGCTGCTGAACCTGCGTCGTCGCATTGAGGATGTCTTCGCCGGCTTGCACCTCTGTATCTGTAATGTCAGAGTCTGTCATCGGCGCACTCCTTTACAAGGAGATAAGGGGACGAACGTAATATATTGCCACATTATTATGGCATCAAAAGCTTAACAAATCCTTAAAAACCCCCGCCAACCAACGGCTGTCGCATATGCAAGATAATTTCCCTTTCCCGCGATTTCGCCGCACGGCGGAGATATTGGATATTTCGTTATAGACGAGGAAGGTCAAGAGTTTCCTGTAGGTCCTAAATGTTTTAAAGACTTATGGCTCCGAATATTCAGATGATGCCTTTATCCTGCATCAACTGGATTATGTGCGCGTGCCTAAATCTGAAGAAAGCATGTAATATTTTCTGGAGGTGATTTGATCGGATTTGGAGCCACAGGCTATTAATCTGCGTGATGCACCCGAACCATATTCCAAGCTTTGGGCATTTACCTTGCATAACGACGGTGCCACGGCGAGGTAGCGATTACACCGCTCGACGACAATTCATCGTCACCCCACCACCATCCCCTTCTTCGGCAACAACTTCCCAAAATTGCCGCGCAATGCCGCCATGTTTTTCGCTCTCATTTCCAGCCGGAGATATCCCATGCCCGTGCGATTGTCACTTTCGAATATCGTGCCTGCGTCCACGAGCTCCGCGCCGCTGTCCGCGACTTTCTGGAGGACATGCAGAGCGTCATCACGCGTCATGCCGCCGACAAAGGCGACCTGCGCGCGGTAGTCGATGCCGTCCCTCTTCGCTTTGAGCGCCGATTGTTCGAGCAGGGCCTGCGGCATGCCGGCGCGCAGCAAGAACGCGCGGAATTCGGTATCCGCGGTGTTTTCGTCGATGAGGTGCGCTTCCTGCTCTTTCCTGCTCGCGGCGGAAGAGAAGGAATATTTAAGCGCCTGGAAGAATGAATCCCGTTGCATTTTCATGGCCTGATCCTCTTTGCTGAAGGAACGAAGGCCAAGCCGTTGCCCGTGGGCGAGAGACGGCCATGACCTTTTAGTAAAGTCCTGGCCGTTTTTGCAAAGCGCTTAAACCGGGGCCGCGAAACGGGTGAAAATCAGCCATGCCGTAGTGCGCCTTGCGTAATTCCAAATCTATAATATTTTCCATATTATGTCAATAGGAATTAATTCAGGCCATCACTGGTGCATGATCCCATAAACCGCGACCACAATGCCGAGCAGCGCGCCCAGGATAAGGCAGAAGATGACGATGGTGCCAAAGCCCGCCCCACCCGTCTCGTGCACGGGCGTGGGATTGGCGGGGTCGTTTTGGACGGGAGCCTGTCCGGGCGCGACACTGGCGGACTGCGCAGGCTGTTGTTGCTGCACGGCCGCCGGTTCTCCCCCTGCGGGCGGCAGGGCCTGGGCCCAGACGCGCAGGCGGTCCAGCCCGGCGTCGTCGAGGTAAGGCATGACGGTGCCGCAGGCCAGGCAGATGAGGCAACGCACCATGATCCATTCGTCGCCGGTCGCCAGCTTGCGGCCGATGATGACGCCGTTGCGCGCCGACAATACGGTATTGTAAAGTTCTGATCCGCCGCAATCGCGGCACTGCAAATGTGTCGGCAAGGGCAACCCCCGAAAGTCTTTCCCGGCTTTTCAGCCTAGCACAGCGGCCTGCCGTTCTCAAAACCGCCCCTGTCTTTGAGATAATGCCGCGGCCGCCGGAAAGCGAAACGGGCGGAAAACGCTTTTTCCGCCCGCCGCAAAGATGTGAAGACCGCCTATGCCCCCATCGACATCGAGGACGCGGGGCTGGACGGCTTGTAATAAGGGTTCGTGGGCGCAATGCTGGGCGCGGCGGCCAGTTGGCTCGTGCTGCCCGACAGGCTCGCCACCACGTTCTGCGGATCGAAGAAACTGGTGTTCCAGATCGAGTTGCCGCCGCTGGTCGTGGGGCTGGCGAAGTTGAAGAACATGCTGGATCCCGACGGCGAGGTCGACCCGTTCGTCGGCGAGGTCAGCGACGACGGCGACGACAGGTCCAATGCCGCCATGTCAGTCATCAGCGAGCCCATGCCGGTGCTAAGCCCGCTGTAAAGGTTCGGATTGGTGCCCGCGTTTATCAGCGTCGCATCGGCCGCCAGTGTCGCCACGTCAGCGGCGGCGCCCAGGAAGGACGAGAAGAAGCCAGGCGAGTTCGACGTCGTGCCGTTCGGGTTATTGGGATCGGGCGTCGTCGTGGTCGGATCCGGCGTATTGCTGGCCAGCGTCGGGTTCGGATTGTCGTACAGGCCGCCCGACGGATCGTCGTCGGCGCCGTAAGGATCGGCATAGTCATCATAGGGATCGTTGTCGGCGTACATGTCGTCGTCATCGCCCCAGGGATCATAGGGATCGTTGTCCCCAAACTGGTTGTCGTCATCGTCGTCGGAGACCGAGGCTTCATAGGACATGTCGCCGTCCCAGCCGGCGTCGGAACCCTCTCCTTCATTCTCCTCGAGCGCTTCCTGCGCGTAATTCTCATCGGCTTCGAGCTGCGCGGCGAGCGCATAATTGCCCATCGCCTCCGCCTCCGCCGCCGTCAGGCCCAGCGCCTGCGCATCGGCCGCCGTGACTCCCGCGCCCAGGGTGTTCAGCGGGTTCAGGGGGTTTAAGGGATTGTCGAGCGCCAGGCCGCCGGTAAGATTTGCGTCGGCGGTCGGGTCAAAGGCGATGTTGCCGTTGGTCTTTTGCTGAAGGAAGTCGCGGGAAATGCCCATGTCGTTGTTTTCGACGGCATCCGCGATGGCGGTCTGGCCGTTGCTGTCAGGCTTCAACACGTCGGCTGTGTTGGCGATCAGCTCTTCCACGCGCACGCGGTCGCCGCGCGAAATGGCGGAAAAAAGCTCGTCCTGCGTTTCCTTGAGGTTGATGTCGGCCTGCGTCTGCTGCTGGAAGGAAAGCGCGTTGGTCGGCATGCCGAGCGCAAGGTTATCGTCAGTGCCGGTATTCTGCAGCGGGACGTTCGGCACGCCCTGCGAAACCTGCAGATTGACCGGGTTGTTCGGATTATTGGGATTGTTCGGATTGAAAATACTGTTCGGATTATTCGGGTTGTTCGGATCGTTGGGATCCAAACCGGTCGGGGAATTTTCAGTCACATCATCAGCCATCTGATCACCCTGCCCTTATAATTACGACTGCCGCGGCGGTAATCACACCCGGGGTACATAGAATCAGCGCCCCGAAAGCGCCCGCCCGCCCACGTTGGTAACTTATTGTTAAGTATATCCATAAATCGTAAATAATGTGTTAAAAAAATACCGCATTTTATTTTACGACGCTGATTTTACAGGCGAATTATCTTTGCCGCGGTAGCGGAGAGTTTCCAAAATGAGTTCAGAATGAAACGGTCCCGCGGTCGCTCCCCTTTGCGAAACCTTGCTCCTACAGGTGCCCTTCTCTAGATTGGCCCCATGGACGCTTTCCACTTTTTCCTGTCATCCCTCGCCGATGCCGCCGCGGCAAACCGGGCGCTGCTGCTGGTGCTGGTGACCAGCGCGATCGGCGCGGGCTTCGGCGCCTGGTTCGGCGCCTCCGTCCTGCTGTCGCTGTCGGCGCGCCGCCTCGATCGCGACATCCAGGGCACCGCGAATGTTTCGATCGCGGCGCTGGTGGCGCTGCTGGGCAAGCTCATCAACTTCAAGAAAGATCTGGTCACGCCGGCGAAGGACGAAGCGGCGAAGCTCGAGGCCACGCTGAACGCGGCAGCGCCCCCCGAGAAAACGCATATCAGCATAAAGCTGGAGCTCTGGCCCGAGATCCCCTTCGAGGCGCGGCTCAACGCCGACGCGCTGTTCGCGCAGGCCAGCGACGCGCTTGACACCATCCAGCTGCTCAAGATGCTCGATTACAACCTGGCCGAACTCTCGCATATGCTGCGCCAGCGCAACGAGTTGATCCGCCAGATGAACGCGCACCAGCTGGCCACGGGCGCGCTGCCCACCGACGCGCTGAAACTGTACCTGCGCTATGCGGCCGAGATCGCGCGCAACGTCGACGAAGACCTGTTCTTCATCGACCGCGCCATTCCCAAGATCCGCGATGCGGCCAAGGCGCGCCTGCCCGAGCGCATGCACCGCGGCGTGGCCGACGTGGGCCTCAAGCCCGAAACCGCGCCCCTGATGCCGCCCAAGGACCTGATCAAGGGTGTGGTGAAGTAACCCAGCTTCGGGAATTCACACGGAGTTACGGAGTAACGGAGCCTTCTGCTTTCGCGGCGCAGCCGCAATAATTCGCGCGAAGTTACGAAGTAACGAAGATAGTAATTTTTGTGCTTTCCTTCGTGACTTCGTAACTTCGCGCGGTTGCGCGATGCCGGAATAACAGCACTTCGCGCGAAGCGATGACGGCTCCGTTACTCCGTAACTCCGTGTAAATTCCCGAAACTCAGATGATAACGTGGCGGCCGATTTCGATGACGCGGCCCACGGGCAGCTTGTAGAAGTCGGTGGGCTCCGCCGCGTGCTTGGACAGCCAGATATAGATGATGTCCTGCCAGCCCGGCAGCCCGTAGCGCGGATGCGATTTAATAGAACGGCGAGATAAGAACAGCGACGTGTTCTCCCAGTCGAAGTCGATGCCGGTGCCGGGCGTGCGGTTGAGCTGCCAGAGCTCGTGCTGCACGTCGGGATCGTCCTTGAAGCCAAAGCGCAGGAGGACGACCGAAAATTCGGAATTGAGATGCGTGACCAGCGCGCGCTCCTCGGGCGGCACATAGGGGAAGGGCTCGATCTTCACCGAGAGGATGACGTTCTTCTCATGCAGGACCTTGTTATGCCGGATGTTCTGCAGCAGCGAGGCCGGCGCGAAATTGGGATCGCCCGCGAAGAAGAAGGCCGTGCCGCGCACGCGCTGCAGTCCGGGGAAAAGCGTCTTGTACTCGCGGATGAACTTCTCGATCTTGATCTCGCGCTTGCGGGCGCGGGACGAGAGGATGAAGGTGCCCTGGATCCAGGTCGTCATCAGCGTCATCATCGTGGCCGCGATTAGGAGGGGCACCCAGCCGCCGTTCATGATCTTGAGCAGGTTGGAGGAGAGGAACATGACGTCGATGCACAGGAACGAGCCGAACAGCGCGGCCGTCTTCCACAAGGGCCATTCGCGGATCTGCCAGACGACGAAGAAGCCCATTACCGCATCGACGCAAAGCGCGCCCGCCACGCTGATGCCGTAGACGGAAGCCAGCGCCGAGGAAGACTTGAACAGGAGGACGAGGATGATGACGCCCGTCATCAGGATCCAATTCACCTGCGGCAGGTAAATCTGGCCGGAATGCTTTTCAGACGTGTGCATGATCTTCATGCGCGGAAAGAGGCCGAGGTTGACGGCCTGGCGCGTCAACGAATAAGCGCCGGTGATGACCGCCTGGCTCGCGATGATGGTCGCAACCGTGGCGAGGATGGTCAGCGGCAGCTGCCAGACATCGCCCGCCATTTTGAAGAACGGATTGTCCGCCGTGTCGGGATGCGTGACGACGAGAGCGCCCTGCCCCAGGTAGTTCAGCGCGAGGCTGGGAAACACGAGCCAGAACCAGGCGGTCTGGATCGGCTTGCGCCCGAAATGGCCGAGGTCGGCGTAAATCGCTTCCGCGCCGGTCACGCAGAGGAAGATCGCGCCCAGAGTCACGAAGGCGATCCTGCCGTGCGTGAAGATGAAGGTCGCGGCGTAAACCGGGTTCACGGCGATGATGACCTTGGGCGCATCCATGATGTGCTGCGCGCCCGTGACGCCCAGGATCCCGAACCACACGGCCATGATGGGGCCGAACAAGGCCGAAACCTTCGCGGTGCCCTTCGACTGGAAGAAGAACAGGACGACGATGATGGCGAGCGTGACCGGGATAATGAACGGTTCGAACGAGGGCACGGCGACCTCGATACCTTCGACGGCGGACAGGACGGACATGGCGGGAGTAATGATGCTATCGCCATAGAATAATGCGGCGCCGGCCATGCCGAGGAACAGGAAGCCGATGGTGTTGCGGTAGATGACGCTGCGCGCGAGCGCCATGAGCGCCAGCGTGCCGCCTTCGCCGCGGTTATCGACCTTCAGGAGGAACGTCACATATTTAAGGCTGACGACGATCATCAGTGTCCAGAGGAACAGCGACAGGATGCCCACGACATCGTCGAACGGGATCGAGGTCGCACCGTCTTTCACGCCCGTGGCGTGCAGCGCTTCGCGGAAGGCATAGAGCGGGCTGGTGCCGATGTCGCCGTAAACGACGCCAATCGCGCCGAGCGCCATTGTGAGAAGGCCCGAGTCATGCGATGTGTCGTGGCCCTGTGCTGCTTCCGAGGAAGAGGAGGTGGACTGCTGCATTGCTGTTCTTCTTGTTTATGGCAACCCGCGTAAATATGCATTTACTCTATTCTGGTCTAGCGCAGCCCCCGCCGAAGGCAAGAGCCATATAAATATTTATGTTTTGCATAATGCGGGTGGGCAAAGCAACCGCGCTGCGGATGCCGGCTTTCTCCCCTTTCAGGAAGGCGAGTGAACGCTCGAAAACATTTAAAACCGCGGGCCGCCGGAAGACTGGACGGAATATTGCCGCGGCTGCTCAGGCGCGCGGACGACCTCATACTGTGCTGGGCCCGGGGCTGCGGTCCTCGCAGCGGAAGCAGCGAAAATCGCTTGCAGCATTTCACGCGCCTCGTTGATGTCGTCCTGCATCTGGTCTTTGAAAGCTTTTCGAAGCGCCGCTTCGCTGCCGTCTGCCGCACGGTCTTCGGCCTTTTTCACGGACTTTTCGGCTTCACTTTTCCGGTACTCGGGATCGTCGAGGCCCAGGACATAAAAGACATCCGCGAAACGCGTCAGGAAGTGCTGGGTCAACTCTTCTTTCACGGTGGTCAGGTCGGACATCTCTCGCTCCCATCTAGAGGTTTCAAGGAAGAAAAACCATAGCACACACATTACGGAAAATCAATAAGAATAAGCCGCCTGCTTCCCTTTTATTTCAAGGGTTAACGGCCGCCTTCCCTTGAGCTTCAATTCGAGTAGAGTTTAAGTCCGCATCGACCAAGGGAAAGCAGCAGCCATGGCCCAAGTACAACGTACCCCCTCCACCCTCGCCCTGCCGGCGAACCCGATCGTGATGATCCCGGCGCGCATGGCTTCGACCCGGTTGCCCAACAAGCCGCTGGCCGATATCCACGGGCTGCCGATGATCGTGCATGTGCTCAAACGCGCGCAGGAAGCGAAGCTGGGGCGCGTCGTCGTCGCCTGTGCCGAGCCGGAAATCAAGGCCGCCGTCGAAAAGGCGGGCGGCGAGGCGGTGGTGACCGACCCCGCGCTTCCCTCCGGCTCCGACCGCATTCTTGCGGCGCTGAAGACCATTGACGCGAAAGGCGCGCATGACGCCGTCATCAACGTGCAGGGCGACCTGCCCACGCTCGACCCCGCGCTGATCAGGACTGCCTTCGGGCTTCTAGAAAATCCGGAAACGGATATCGGTACGCTTGGCTGCATCATCCTCAAAGAGTCGGAAAAGACCAACCCCAATGTCGTCAAGGCGATCGCCGAGATCGATTTTTACAAAGGCAGCATGCAAGGCCGCGCGCTTTACTTTACCCGCGCGACCGCACCGTCGGGCGACGGGCCGCTGCTGCATCACATCGGACTCTATACCTACAAGCGCGCGGCGCTGGAAAAATTCGTGGCCTCTCCGCCCTCGGCGCTGGAAAAACGAGAGAAGCTCGAACAGCTTCGCGCCTTAAGCCTCGGCCTGCGCATCGACATCGCCGTGGTCGACACCATTCCGCTGGGCGTCGACACGCCGGAGGATCTTGAAGTGGCGCGGAAGATGCTGAAGTAATGGCGGCATCGCGCGAATATGCCGATCATATCGTCGACCTGCTCTCTCCGCTGCGCCGCGTTTCGGCGCGCGCGATGTTCGGCGGCTTCGGCTTGATGCGCAACGGGTTGATGTTCGGCATTATCGTCGACGATGTTCTGTACTTCAAAGTCACCGATCTGAACCGCAGCGATTACGAAGAAGCAAAAGCGGCGCCCTTTGTTTATCACGCGAAAGGCCGCCGCGTTTCTCTGTCGTACTGGACAGTGCCTGCGGAAGCGCTCGATGATGAGGAAACGCTGCTCGAGTGGGCGGAAAAAGCTTATGCCGCCGCGCGCGCAAAGAAAGACAGCAAGAGCGTCAAAGCAAAGAAGCGGCCAGCGCCCCTGCCACGCAAAAAACAACGATAACAATCGGCGGCAGTTTCCATTTTTCCAGCATGAAGAAACTGATCGCCGCGATCACCACGTCGGATCTGCCGAGGATGGCCGTGCGCAAGACCGGGTCATATAGCGCGGCGCCCAGGATGCCGACCACGGCGGCATTGATGCCGGCGAGCGCGCCCTGCGCGGCGGGACGTCGGCTCATCCATTGCCAGAGGCGTACGCCGGCCAGCGCCGCCAGCATCCCCGGCAAGAACAGCGCGAGCAGTGCCGTACAAGCCCAGGCGGCGGAAAATCCCACAGGCGCGGCGGCCGCGCCAAGATAGGCCGCGAGCGAAAATAAGGGGCCCGGCATGGCCTGCGCGAAACCGTATCCCGCCAGGAATGTGTCGTCAGTCATAAAGCGCGGCACCATGGCATCGCGCAGCAGCGGCAGGACGACATGCCCGCCGCCAAAGACGACCGCGCCGGAGCGGTAAAATTTCTCGGCGAGAGCGGCCAGACCGTCGGGAAAGACGGCCGTCAGGGCCGGAAGTCCGGCGAGCAGGACAAAAAACAACACCAGCATTGCCCAGGCGGCGGTCCTGCCGGACGTGGCCTTCTGGCTTCCCGGTTGCTGCCGCATGTCGCGGCAGAACAGCCAGCCCGCCGCCGCGCCGAAAATAATCGCGCCGAATTGCGCCAGCGCTCCGCCCCATAAAAGCAGAAACGCCATCGCGACAAGACCGATGGCGGCCCGCGGCTTGTCGGGACAGAGCCGCGCCGCCATGCTCCAGACCGCCTGCGCGACGATGGCGACAGCGACGAGCTTGAGACCATGCAGCGCCGCGTCCAGCGCGGGCGCATGGGCCGACGGCATCAGCACGGCAAAGGCGTACATCAGCAGCGCGGACGGCAAAGTGAAACCCGCCCAGGACAGCAGCGCGCCGGCCCAGCCCGCGTGGCGGAAGCCGATCAGGAAATTGACCTGGCTGCTGGTTGGGCCCGGCAGCAGCTGGCACAGCGCGACCATATGCGAAAAATCTTCGTGGCCGAGCCAGCGCTTCTTTTTGACATACAGGCTTTCGAAATATCCCAGGTGCGCGATAGGACCGCCGAACGATGTGAGGCCAAGACGCAGCGACGTCAGGAAAACGTCTTTCACGGCGGTGAGATATGGACCACGGGCTTGCATGGCGCATTGTCGCCGAGCCGCGCCCCAAGTCAACCCAAGCGATTGATTTGGCGGACCTTTAAAGCGCCGCTTTGCGGTTTGTTAATTTTATGGGAATATAATATTGCCAAAGGAGTTATCACCCGTGGCCGACTGGTTCGAGAAGACCAACAGCCAGCAGGCGTTCGCCGAGAACGCTTCAACCCGCATCGTGCTCCACGGCGAGGCAGAAAAAGGCCGTCCGCTGTCAGAGAAGAGCTTCATCATCGCGGTCTCGAAGGTGCCGCACGAGGACGGTGCGGATTTCCTCAAGAACAAGGCGACCGATAAAGTCTGGGACGATATCTCGGACGCTTTCGACCGCGTTTATCACGGCCTTGCCGATCCGCGAAACCATATGTGGCTGATCAACTTCACCAAGAAGGCGGATGCGGGCGACAACGACACCAATTCGCAGATCCAGAACGTGCATATCCATGTCTTGTCGGGCCCCTTGTCGGCCGGCAAGGAATTCATCGCGGAGGAAAGATCGTTCCACCCGCATCCGCGCCGGGATATCTATGACCGCTTCGCCGAAAACAAGCTCGACGTGCTGGGCCTCGACGCCGGCAACGGTATCAAGGCACTCCCCCTGCCGCCGGATACGAAGGAAGCGGCGCAGCACTACATGGTCTTTGATGACAAATACAAATCCTTCCCCGACTTCATCGAGCAGGCTTCGCAAGCAGAAAAACGCACATTCTGGCGCACCGTCGCGCAACTTGCCCTGCCGCTGATCGAACAGGGACATGGCGCGCGCGTGGGATACTATGATTTCGGCGGCGATCTCGACCGCAAGCTCGGCCACATGTCGGTCGAGATTGCAGGCGGCGAAAACCTAGGCCAGAACGGCCACAAGACCCGCTGGTTCGACAAGCCGCAGAAGCCCTGACGGTGCTGGTATCCGGCCCGGAAGGGCTTATATTGATACCCATCATGAAAAGCGCCGCCATCACCGAGGAGACGATCCGCACTCTTGTCGATGCCTTCTATGCAAAAGTGCTGAAGGACCCGGACCTCGCTCCTATTTTCACCGCCGCGATCGGCACGACGCAGGAAGAGTGGAGCCCGCACCTGGCGCGCATGTATGATTTCTGGTCGGGCGTCGCGCTCGGCACCGCGCGCTTCGACGGCAACCCCATGCGCGCGCATTTGCAGCTGCCACCCTTCGACCTCGCGCTGTTCGACCGCTGGCTGGCGCTGTTCGCGCAAACGGCGCATGAAACGCATGAGCCGGAGGCCGCGGAACATTTCATCGTCCGCAGCCGGCGCATCGCCGACAACCTGCGCCGCGGCCTCGCGGAAAGAACGGCCTCGGCATGAAGCGGCTTCCCGACCATGTCCGGGCCTATAAGCGCACGGCCTCCTTCACGGAAGCGACCGCGCCCAAGGGACTGCTGTCGGCCCACCGCACCGCGCGCGGCGTCTGGGCGAAGATCCATGTCGAAAAAGGCGCGCTGGTCTATACCGTCGGCGGCGAAAACTATCACCTCAAGCCCGGACTGCCCGGCATCATCGAGCCCGAGGTGGAGCATTTCGTGACGCCCCAGGGCGCGGTGGAATTCTTCGTCGAGTTTTACAAGGCGCCCTGACTTCGCGTAAGATGCCGGGAACGACGATCCAACGACGGTAAAAATCCATGACAGACAAGATCGCTTTCCAGGGCCGGCCCGGCGCCTATTCGCACATGGCCTGCGTGGCCGCTTTTCCAAAGCTCGAGCCGCTGCCCTGCCCGACCTTCGCCGACGCCTTCCGCGCCGCCGATTCAGGCCGCGCCGATTTCGCGATGATCCCCATCGATAATTCCATCGCCGGGCGCGTGGCGGATATTCATGCGCTGCTGCCCAAATTCCGCCTCAACGTCGTGGGTGAATTCTTCATCCCCGTGCATCACTGCCTGCTCGGCGTGGAAGGCGCGAAGCTCAGCGGCATCAAGACCGTCTATAGCCATGTGCACGCCCTGCCCCAGTGCCGCAAGATCATCGAGGAGATGGGCTGGAAAGCGACCGTGTTCGAGGACACCGCCGGCTCCGCCGCGAAAGTGGCGGAAATGAAAGACACATCGGTCGCCGCCATCGCGTCGGAACTGGCGGCCGAACTCTACGGCCTGAAAATCCTGAAAAAGAACATCGAAGACGAAGAAGGCAATACGACGCGCTTCCTGGCGCTCGCCAAGAACGCGAAGCCGCCACAGCCCAGGGCAGGACAGAAATACATCACCTCGCTTTTCTTCAAGGTCCGCAACATTCCGGCCGCGCTTTATAAGGCGCTGGGCGGCTTCGCCACCAACGGCATCAACATCCTGAAGCTGGAAAGCTATCTCGAGGGCAACAAATTCCATTCCGCCCTGTTCTATTGCGAGTTCGCCGGCCATCCGGACGATGAGAGCTTTCAGCATGCCATCGACGAGCTGCAGTTCTTCGCCGCCGATATCCGCATGCTGGGGACCTATCCTGCGCATCCCTTCCGCAATATCTGAAATTTTAATTTACATAATTCTATAGATATGATAGGCTGTCCCCAAGGAATTAACCTTTTCGGCGATGGGATATGACTGTTTTGGAGATCACCGCACCGTTCAACCTTGAAACCGCTGCCCCAGCGGCGACACTGCCGTCGCGCGAAGCGATCGCGGCGTTCTTCACCGCCTGCGAAGGCGGCGACAGGGCCGGCATTCGGGCCTTTGCGAAAGATCATCCCGGTTACATCAATGTCCGGCGCGGAAGTAAAACCGGACTGATGTTCGCAGCCGACGGCCGTTTCGACGGCGCAGTCAAGCTGCTGCTCGAACTCGGGGCCGACGCGAACCTTGTTGAGGACAATGGCATGACGGCATTGCTTTACGCCTCGGCGCGCCGCAACAAGAACGTCGTCCAGGCGCTGCTCGACGCGAAGGCGAATGTCGGCGCCTGCACCGACGACAACAAGACGGTGCTGTATTTCGCCGCCGCCAACAATTGCTGCGAACTCCTGGAATTATTCCTAAACAACGGCGCGGCGCGCGTGCTCGACAAAGCCGACGCCACCGGAGCGACCGCCGTGTGGAAAGCGATTTACTACGGCTATGATAAGGCTGCGGACCTGCTGGTCGGACGCGGCGCGCTGCTCGACGCCGTGGTCGACGGCGAGACGCTGATCGACATGGCGAAACGGCGCGGCTTCCGCGACGCGGCGAAGTTGGAAGAGGACAGGAAACGCCATTTTGCCGATCTCGAAACGGGAATGACCGGCGGCCTATTCCGCCGCCTGCAGGTCAAGGGCCCCCTGAAACTCGTCAAGGTCAAGCGACCGGCCTCGCAGCCTCCAACCAAGGCCGAGACCTGGCGGGCCTCCACGCGCAACGGCTGCCGGGACTTCAAATTCTAGAATTTTCCCATAACGCGGAGAAAATTTTCCGTGGCCGCTTCCCCTAGGCCATGCTAATTTCTTTCCAGACTGTTTTTTCGCAATTTTTCCGGGATATTTTCCGATGGCCACTTACGCCCAGCTTGCCGCCAAACTGCTCCGCGACGCCGCGACCTTTTTCAGGAACGTGGGCGCGCAAAACGAACCTTTGAAAGAGCAGATGAACGACAACGCCTCGGTCTACGATCAAGTGGCTGATCTGCTTGAAAAGAACCCGATGGGCGTGCTCGACCTCGGCGAAGAGGGCGAGAAGAAGACGAAGAAGTGACGGCGCCTCTCGTGCCGTAACCCCGGCGAAAGCCGGGGTCTGACAACTCTTCGCGCTCGCATCGGTCATCGCTTCTAATAACAATCGCCACAAATACCGAACCATTTTGGACCCCGGCTTTCGCCGGGGTTGCGGATGGTTTGGGCAGGTTTTCGATTCTGTTTGAATCCCCGCTCTGCTATACTCGTGTCGGGTATAGGGTATAGCTGTCTGAACACGAGGTTCCAATGGGGCTTTTCTCGCGCTCGCCGTCGCGCAAGCTGCAAATCAAATCACGTCACGCCAAGCCGCCGCTGCTTCCCGCCCGGATGCAAAGTTTCATCGCCCACCGGCTGACCGATCTCGCGGGCCTTTCCTTCGCCTGCGCGGGCGCAGGGCTGATGGCCGCGCTTGTCAGCTATAACGCACATGATCCGTCGCTCAACACCGCGGCCGACGGCGAGGTGGTGCATAATCTGCTGGGCCGCTTCGGCTCTTACACGGCGGATATTCTGCTCCAAACGCTGGGTCTCGGCGCCGCGCTGTTCGGCATCGCGGGCCTGACTTGGGGCTACCGCATCCTGCGCCGCAAGCCATTGCCCCCCTTGTCGCTGCGCGTGCCGCTGCTGATCGTCGCGGTGCTGACGGGCGCAGTGTCCTTCGCACGCATCCCCGCCCCTGAATCCTGGGGCATCGGCAGTTACATGGGCGGATCGGCCGGCGCGCTGATCTTCAACGCCATCGGCAATCACCTGCAGGGCTGGCTGGGAACGATGGCCTTCCTGTTCGTCGCGCTGACGGCGGGTTTCGTTTTCCTGCTGTCGTACCTCGTGACGCTCGGCATCTCGTTCCGCGAATGGGGTGCGGGATTGCGCAACACGCATGCGCTGACCCTGCTGGCCGCCGGCAAGACCGGCGCCGCGATCTCGATCTTCAGGTCGTGGCACGCGAAATATACCGAAGAGAAATCGGAAGGCGCCGCTCCCGCCCGCCCGCGCCGCGCGAAACTGCATGAGGACGCGGCGCCCGAGCAGGACACCGCGCCGCAGGCAGAGAAGGAAGACCCAACGCTCGTCGCGCCCAAGCGCAAGCCCATCGTGGCCCCCCGCCCCGAAAAATCCGCCAAGGCCGTCAAGGAAGAAAAACAGAAGAAGCTGGACCTGCGCCGCAACGACGAGGAATGGCAGCTGCCGGGCCTCGACCTGCTGGTCGAGCGCGGCAACACCAACGTCGTGCGCCTCGACGAGGCCGCGCTGCAGAAGAACGCGGAGATGCTGCAGTCTACGTTAAGCGACTTCGGCGTGCAGGGCGAGATTTTGAAAGTGTCGCCGGGTCCCATCGTGACCCTCTATGAAATGGAGCCCGCACCCGGCACCAAGACGAGCCGCGTCATCGGCTTGTCTGACGACATCGCGCGCAGCATGAGCTCGACCGCCGTGCGCGTCGCCGTCGTGCCCGGCAAGAACGCGATCGGCATCGAGCTTCCGAACGCCAAGCGCGAGATGGTTTTCCTCAAAGAACTTCTCTCGACGCGCGACTACGACAAGACGGTCTGCAAGCTGCCGCTTGTCTTGGGCAAGAACATCGCGGGCGAGCCCATTATCGCGGATCTCGCGCGCATGCCCCACCTGCTGGTGGCCGGCACGACGGGCTCGGGCAAATCCGTCGCCGTGAACACGATGATCCTGTCGCTGCTCTACCGCCTGTCGCCCGAGCAATGCCGCTTCATCATGATCGACCCGAAGATGCTGGAACTGTCCGTCTATGACGATATTCCGCACCTGCTGACGCCGGTCGTGACGGAGGCGCACAAGGCGGTCACCTCGCTGAAATGGGCGGTGCGCGAGATGGAAGACCGCTACCGCGCCATGTCGAAGCTGGGCGTGCGCAATATCGACGGCTTCAATGAGCGCATCCGCGAGGCGCGCGCGAAGGGCGAGGCCCTGATGCACAAGGTGCAGACGGGTTTCGACGCCGATACCGGCAAGCCCGTTTACGAGGAGCAGCCGATCCCGCTCATCGATCTGCCCTATATCGTCATCATCGTCGACGAATTCGCCGACCTGATGCTGGTCGCCGGCAAGGAGGTCGAAAACGCGATCCAGCGCCTGGCGCAAATGGCGCGCGCCGCCGGCATTCACCTGATCATGGCGACCCAGCGCCCGTCGGTGGACGTCATTACCGGCGTGATTAAGGCAAACTTCCCGACCCGCATCAGCTTCCAGGTCACTTCCAAGATCGACAGCCGCACCATATTAGGGGAAGGCGGGGCCGAACAGCTTCTCGGCCAGGGCGACATGCTGTATATGGCCGCGGGCGGCCGGATTACCAGAGTCCACGGTCCCTTCGTGGCCGACGACGAGGTCGAGAAAATCGTGGCCTTCTTGCGCGCCCAAGGCGTTCCGCAGTACATTGATGGAGTAACCGAGGGCGACGAGGAAGAAGGCGCGTTCGGCGGGGAAGGCGGCGAGGCCGGGGGAGAGAGCGACGCGCTCTACGATCAGGCTGTCGCCCTGGTCTTACGCGAACGCAAGGTTTCCACGAGCTTCATCCAGCGCCACCTGCAGATCGGCTACAACCGCGCCGCCCGCATCGTCGAGCGCATGGAAAAAGAAGGACTGGTGAGCGCCGCGAACCACGTCGGCAAACGCGAGATCCTGGTAGACAATTACGGGACGTGAGAGACATGAAAAAAGCCCTTCCGAAACTCCTGGCCCTCGCCCTCCTGGCGGCCGCCGTCTCGCCCGCGCAGGCGAAACTCCAGAACCCCATCACCGACTGGCGCCGCACGCTGTTCACGAACTACGGGCAGCACCTGCTGGTGTTCGAAGCGCCGGTGGGCATGTGCTTCCTCGACGAGTCCGATTACCTCGAAGGCTCGATCATGTCGCAATTCCGCAACTATGGCGGCACCCAGTCGAAGCTGATCGGCACCTTCGCCGACTGCATGGAGATCGCCAAGGTCCAGCATGATTACCAGGAGCAGGCGACCGCGCATCCCGAGAACACGAGCCCGCCGCTCATGACGCTGAAGAATTTCGGCAACATCTACTGGCTGAACCCCGACAACGGCGAGGACGTCGTGTCGCTGCCGCGCGCCGATTATCTCGACGTGCGCGAAAAAGGTTTCCGCGACGACGTGATGAAGGACATCCGCGAGGGCGGGCACGGGCTGATTTCCGCTTCGCTCGTCGATGCCTCCGACAAATACAAGTTCGACGATGCGACGCACCGTACCCCGGAAGGGTTATCGCTGGCCTATGCGCTCGACACCGAGGTCGAATACGAAAAGGTTCATAACGCGGGCATCATCTCGACCACGCTAATCAACCATATGCCGCTCGAATTTTCCTTTGACTTTTCGGGCAAGGAATCCGACAAGAACAATAAGGACTTGTACGCCATGATGGACAAATTCGTGGCGCAGCAGATCAAGCTGAACGCCCAAGTAACGAACCAGTAGGTTCTTTCGCCGGGCTTTCGTGGATGAACCGCGCTTTTCTTTGCCAAAGGAGCTTTGCCATGCGCCTTCTCGCCGCCGCGCTTGCGCTTCTAATGCTGCTTCCCGCAGCTTCCGCCTTCGCCGATGCGGGCGACCAGGCACTCCTGCAGTCGGTCGAGAGCTACCTGAACGGCATCACGACGCTCCGTGCCAGGTTCGTCCAGACGGCGAACGACGGCAGCCAGGCGTCGGGCGACTTCCTGCTCAAGCGCCCGGGACGCATGCGCTTCCAGTACGACAAGCCGGTGACCGATTTCATCGTCGCCGACGGCTCGATGATCTATTACTACGACGGCAAGATGAAACAGCAGAGCAGCGCGCCGATTTCAAAGTCGCTGGCCGATTTCTTCCTGCGCCGGCAATTGAACCTGTCGGGCGATCTGCGCGTCTCGGACGTCAGGAAGTCGCACGGCCAGATCGACATGACCGTCGTACAGGCGAAAGATCCCTTGTCGGGCTCGCTGACGCTGATGTTCAGCGAGAAGCCGCTGGAGCTCAAAGCCTGGCGGATCGTCGACCCGCAGGGGCTGGTGACGACGGTCACCCTGTCGAATACCGTCCTGGGGCTGAAGCTCGACAATAAATACTTCCATTACTACGACCCCGCCCACCAGAAATCCAATTACAACGACTGAGTCGGTCCGTTTCGCCTTGAAGACACGGGATATTTCCGGCTTTCTTGATGGATTACGGAAATCGGCGTATAATGATCATATAGCCGAATACTGGTTTTCACAGCATCACGGGGGATGTAATGACCGAACCCAACCAGCCGCCGCAGCAGCCGCCCGCCCAGGATGACGGCACCAGGAACGGCGGCATGTCCGGGCCCCCTCCCGAAGGCCCGCCCGCGCAAGATGGCGGCTTTGGCGGTTCGAGATACCTGACGAAGTCGGCAGCCGACGCGTTGCGCGACCAGTTCGGCATGACGAACATGGATCCCCATCTGCAGGAGATGCTCAAGGCCGCGAAAGTGCGCAAGGACAAGCAAGGGCTTATCGTCGACTTTCCGGGCGGCCATTCCTCGATCCTGGCCAGCAATTCCGGCATCGGGCTGGCAGACAATTCCAAACCGGTCGACGAACAAGCCGCGGAAACCATGGCAGCGATGGCCAAGGCGCGCGGCTGGGATTCAGTCGGTATCAACGCAAAAACCCCGGCGGAAAGGGATCTTTTGTGGATCGCGGCCCAGCGCGAAGGCATAAAGGTCACCAACTACGAACCAGCCCCGGATTCCGACGTCGCCAAGACATGGAAGCAAGAGCAGGCCGGCCATAAGGTTTCAGAAGCGCAGCCCGCGCCGGAGGGCAACCCACAGCTCGACACGCTGAAGCTGCTGCAGGAAAAAATCGCAAAGGCCGACGACCCGTCCGTCAGGACCGGCCTGAAAAACGTTTTCGCACGGGTCCAGAACGACGGGCTCGTCAATGACCCGCAGACCTTCGACGCGGTCAAGCAGGCCCTGGGCAACGAAAACGCGCGCGAAGGCTTCAACCAGATGGTGGGCGTCCTGAACAAGGCGAACCCGGGGCTGAATTTCCCGGCCTTGGGCGATGCGTCTCCCGCTGCCGCAGCGGCAGCGCCGCAGACCCGCGGCCCCTCGCGCACCGGCGCCGCGATGAACAGCTGATACCGTCACACGCCTTGCGGAATAGCTGCGCGGGAATCGATACCGGCGCGCTCATTTTCCAAATCAATACTGTCATATAATAACATGTTGAAAAATCAATACAAACTGCATTTCCTTGCTAAATTATAAAAACTCAGGTAAAATTTGTGAATAACTCGTTAACAGTGGTTTTTATTTTTTGATCGGAGAACAGGACTATGGCTGACGACGTCGTTCGAAATCCCGATGAAATGTCCGGTATCAGTGACGCATCCGACCGCGAGCCGACACCCGAACCGGCGGTGAAGACGCCTGATCCCGCCTCCACGGCACCTGATCCCGCAACCACACCTGATCCAGCCGCAAAGACGGCCGATCCTCACAATAAAGCGCCCGATCCCAAAAGGGCCGCGCCGACGCAGACCCCTCCCGCACCGGGCACGGACCAGTCCGAGGACGGCTATGACGGTTCCAAGTTTCTTCCCAATCAGACCGCCGAGGCGCTCAAGAAGATCCTCACCATCAGTGCGCTCGACCCCCATCTCGAGGAAAGGCTGCGCGCCGCACGCCTGCGCCTGAACGAAGACCGGACCGGCATCCTCATCGATATGCCTCAGAACGGACATACGCTCCATTGCGGCAAAATGAAGGACGGCACCGAATTCATCGGCATGCCGAACAAGAAGATGCTCGTCGACGAGCACGACGCGTTCATGATGGTCGGACTCGCCAAGGGCCGCGGCTGGAAAGCCATCAACGTCAACGGCACCAAGGAAGAGCAGGAACTGTTGTGGATCGAGGCCACGCGCCAAGGACTGGCCGTCGCCAACTTCCAGCCCGATCCGAATTCCGAGCTGATCAAGAAGTTCATGGAGCAGCAGGCAAATACTCCCAAAGCCAGCGTCACGCCGGCCGACCCCGACCCCGCGCCTCAGCCCCAGGAAGATTTCCACCTGAAGACCATGAAGCTGCTGCAGGATAAATCTGGCGCCGCGACGGACAAGGACGTCAAGTCGGGCCTCGAAGACCTTCTCAAGAAATTCCAGGACGGCACCGCAATCCACGGCGACGAAGCCATCTACAAAGGCCTGTCGGAGGCGCTTTCGGACAAGAACGAGCGCGATGCCTTTAACAAGGTCGCCGAGTTCCTGAATAAGACGGACGGCAAACTGGCCATCGCCAAGCTGGAGGCGGCCCCGGTCGCCCAGCCCGCCGCGGCGGCGCCGAAAGCGGATGGCGCCCCGCCGCCGCCGAAGGCGGATGCGCCTACGCCGGTCTAAAAGCCTTTAAAACTTGACTTTTCCGGGCCCATCCCTACTTTGGCGGTGGGCCTGAAGTCTTTGCCCGATTAAGGATTGCCGATTGACCGCACAAGCTGAACCCCGCGTCACTCCCGCTCCGCGCCGCCTCGAGGGCCGCATCGCTGCGATCGAGATGCCGGCACCGGATACGCGCATCCTGAAAGTCGATGTGGATGGCGGCGCCGTTCCTTTCCGGGCCGGGCAGTACGCGATGCTGCATGCGGAGGGCTTCGAGCCGCGCGCCTTTTCGATCGCCTCCGCGCCGCACCAACCATACCTGGAATTCCACATCAAGAGCACGGGCCGGGGCCTGAGCGCGCATATCTTCGAGACCTGGAAAAAAGGCGACCGCATCGGGCTCGAAGCGCCTTTCGGCGATCATTACTGGCGCGCATCGGCGCGGCCGCTGCTGGCGCTTGCGGGCGGTGTGGGCATCGCGCCCCTCAAGGCCATCATCGAGGCGCATTTCGAGCATGCGGCGCAATCTCCCGCTCACCTGTATTGGGGCGTGCGCGACACGGCGCATCTTTACCTCGATGGTTTTTTCAAGGAGTTCGCGCAGAAGCATCACGGCTTCCATTACGTTCCGCTGCTGGCCCATGCCGAAGACAGGCCTGCCCTGAGAACCGGTTTCGTCGGCCCCGCCGCGACGCAGGACTTCGCCACGCTGGCGGGATTCAACATCTACATGGCCGGGCCGGGCGCCATGGTCGAGGCCACCCTGCCGCTGCTCGTCAAACACGGGGCGGACAAAGAATCCGTCTTCTCCGACGCTTTCGGGCCCTGAAGGCCGCTTCCCCAAACAACTGGAAAATCCCCCCTTCCCGACCTATAATCATCCCATGATAGGAACGGAAATAGAACATCTGATCAAGCTTTTGTCCCGCTTACCGGGCTTGGGCCCCCGTTCCGCGCGCCGCGTGGCGCTGCACCTCCTCAAAAACCGTGAAAGCCTGATGCTGCCCCTGGCGCAGGGACTGGCGCGTGCGGCCGACGTGATTGAGGAATGCCCCTCCTGCCATAACCTGGACACGGTCAAGCCCTGCTCGGTCTGCGCCAACCCGTCGCGCGACGCGACGCAGATCTGCGTGGTTGAGGACATTTCGGATCTCTGGGCCATAGAAAAGACCGGCTCGTTCAAGGGCTATTACCATGTGCTGGGCGGCACCCTGTCGGCGCTGGACGGCATCGGCCCGGAAGACCTGTCCATCCCGCACCTCGTGCGCCGCGCGAAGGAAGGCGCGGTCAGGGAAGTCATCGTGGCCCTCAACGCCACCATCGACGGCCAGACGACCGCGCATTACATCGCCGACTGCCTGCAGGCCTGCAATATCGCGGTGACGCAGCTGGCGCATGGCGTGCCCATCGGCGGGCAGATCGATTATCTCGACGACGGCACGCTCGCGACCGCTCTCAAATCCCGAAAGGCCGTTTAAGGAACTTTTCATGACCGGTCCTTTCTCGCACATCGACAGCTGGGTCTTCGACCTGGACAATACGCTCTACGACGCGGAAGCGCATGTTTTCGTCGAGGTCGGCGCGCGCATGACCGACTTCGTGGCCGCGCATCTCAACATTCCGCGGCCCGAGGCCGACGTGAAGCGCAAGCATTTCTTCCGCACCTACGGCACGACGCTGCGCGGCATGATGACCGAGCATGGCATCGCCCCCGACGATTTCCTCAAGCACGTGCATGACATCGACCTGAGCGTCGTGCCGCAATGCGGCATTACGCAGAAGCTGCTGAAACAACTGCCGGGACGCCGTTTTATCTTCACCAACGCGCCGCGCCATTTTGCCGAGGCGATGACCGCGCAGTTAGGCATACGCGACTGCTTCGAGGGCATCTTCGCCATCGAGGACGCCGCCTATTGGCCGAAGCCGCATATGGACACCTATCACGTGTTCCTGAAAAAGCACGGCGTCGACCCGAAACGGGCCTGCATGTTCGAGGACATGGAAGTGAATTTGAAGCCTGCCCATGATTTGGGCATGACCACGGTCTGGTTCCACGGCAGGAACCCGGATCCGGCGCACCTGAACCATCCCCATACCCATCACAAGGCAGAAAAACTTTCAGATTGGCTGGTAACGCATGTTGAAAAAAAGCACTGAAGCGGAAGCAGAGACCGTCAATTACGCGGAGTACCAAACCTCCATCGACCAGATGTGGGAGCAGCGCGACGCGCTGACCGACAAGATGAAGGTCCTGGGCAAAAAGACCGTCGACGAAATCATGAACGGCCTGGGTTTGGGCAAGCTGCGCGTCTGCGAAAAGACCGACAAGGGCTGGGTCACCCACCAGTGGCTCAAGAAAGCCATCCTGCTGTCCTTTCGCCTGAACGACAACGTCCCGATCCCGGGCGCGCCCGCGGGCACCGCCTGGTTCGACAAGCTGGGCACGCGATTTTCGGGCATGGATGCCAAGGCCTTCACCGAGGCGGGTTTCCGCGCGGTGCCGGGCTGCGTCGTGCGCCCCTCCGCCTATATCGCGCCGAAAGCGGTTTTAATGCCCTCCTTCGTCAATGTCGGCGCCTATGTGGGCGAAGGCACGATGGTGGATACCTGGGCGACCGTGGGCTCCTGCGCGCAGATCGGCAAGAACTGCCATATCTCGGGCGGCGTCGGCATCGGCGGCGTGCTGGAGCCGGTGCAGGCCAACCCTGTCATCATCGAGGACAACTGCTTTATCGGCGCGCGCTCGGAAGTCGCCGAAGGCGTCATCGTCGAGGAAGGCTCGGTCCTGTCCATGGGCGTATATCTGGGCGCCTCGACCAAAATCATCGACCGCGAAACCGGCGAAGTATTCATGGGCCGCGTCCCCGCCTATTCCGTCGTCGTGGCGGGAACGCAACCGGGCAAGCCGATGAAAGACGGCAAGCCGGGCCCGAACCTTTATTGCGCCGTTATCGTCAAGCGCGTCGACGAAAAGACCCGCGCAAAGACCGGCATCAATGAACTTTTGAGAGACTGACTTTGACCGATCCGGTAAAACTGCTGCAGCAGCTGATCCGCTGCCCGAGCGTGACGCCGGAGGAAGGCGGCGCCATCGCGCTGCTCGAAAAGCTCTTGTCGAAGCATGGCTTCGAATGCCACCGGCTGAAATTTTCGGACAAAAACACGCCCGACGTCGAGAACCTCTATGCGCGCTGGGGAAACTCCGCGCCGCATATCTGCTTTGCGGGACATACCGACGTCGTGCCGGTGGGCGACCCGGGCATCTGGTCTTTTGATCCTTTCGGAGGCGAGATCGTGAACGGTTTCGTCTGCGGCCGCGGCGCGGCCGACATGAAAGGTCCCATCGCCTGCTTCGTCACGGCGGCGCTGGAGCAGGTCGCGAAAAAGCCGAAAGGCTCGATTAGTTTCCTCATCACTGGCGATGAGGAAGGCCCGTCCGTCAACGGCACGAAAAAAGTGCTGGAATGGCTGAAGGAAAAGGGCGAGAAGATCGACTTCTGCCTGGTGGGCGAGCCCACGTCGCGTGAGAAGCTGGGCGATATGATGAAGATCGGCCGCCGCGGGTCGCTGACCGGCATTGTCACCGTCAAGGGCGTGCAGGGTCATGTCGCCTACCCGCACCTGGCCGACAATCCGGTGCCGAAACTGATGCAGCTGATGCTGGCGATTGACGGCCTCGAGCTCGACAAGGGCACGGCGCATTTCCAGCCCTCGAACCTTGAAATCGTCAATATCGAAGTGCCCAAGGGGGCGGAGAACGTCATCCCCGCCCATGCCAGCGCTCAGTTCAACGTGCGGTTCAACGACACCTATACGGGCGCCAGTCTGGAAAAGAAATTACGCGAGACGCTGGACGGGGTAAAAATCCCTTACGAGATGACCGTCCGCGTGAGCGGCGAAAGCTTTTACACCCCGCCCGGCAAGCATTCGGAGATGGTCGCCAAGGCCATTAAAAAGGTCACCAAGCGCGACGCGGAGCTCAGCACCACCGGCGGCACGTCGGATGCGCGCTTTATCCGCAGCTATTGTCCGGTGCTGGAATTCGGCATCACGGGCACGACCATGCATAAAACGGATGAGCGCGTCACCGTCGCCGACGTGAACGCGCTCACCAATATCTATCGCGAAATCCTCAACAGCTGGTTCGGCGCCTAAATCCTTATTCGCAATCGCATGTATCGTAGTGATAGTAACCGCCGCCCTGGTCGCTGGGCACGGCTGAGGAACAGGGCGTCTGAGCACCCGGTGTCGTGCAGGAGTCACCCGCGTGCGTCGACAGCGGGTCGGAATATTTAGTGCCCGAGGTTTTCGCCGTCCAGACATAGGGCGTCAGCGTGCAGTTCTGCGACGTCGTCGTCCATGCGCTCCAGGTCTGCGACGCGCAGTCGAACGTCTGCGTCTGGGTTTGCGTGCCGCTCAGCGGCGAGGGGCAGGCGATCGTCTGCGTCTGCGAAACGTTCGTGCAGCTGCAGGTGTTGCTGTCTGTCACCCAGGATCCATAAGTCGCGCCGGGGCAGGTGACGTCTTTATGCTGGTTGATCCCGCCAGTCCATGCGGCGACCGCAGACGGGTCGCTGGTGCACGACAACGTCTGGTACACTGGCACGTTCGTGCAGGCGCACGTGTTATTGGTATCCGACCACGCGCTCCAGGTCTGCGACACGCAGTCATAAGTGGCGGTTTGCACGTCCGAACCAGTGTTGTAGCCAGGGCCGCAGGACAGGGTCTGCTGCTTCGTGGCACCCTGCGCGCAGGCGCAGGTGTTCTGTACATCGGTCCAGGCAGACCAGGTGCCGGCAGGACACGTCCAGGTCCGCGTTTGTTGCCATGTACCGGTTGAAGGCTGGGTCGGGCAGGCCAGCGTCTGCGTCTGCGCGGTTTGCGGCTGGCAGGTGCAGGTATTGCTGGTGGGCGTCCAGGCCGTAAAGGATCCCGTCACAGTATCCGTGCAGGTCCAGTCGCGCGTGTCTGTCACGGTGCCGGTGAAGCCGACGCCGCAGCCAGCGGGGTCGGTCTGCGTCTGCGTCGTGGGGGCGCACTGGCAGGTATTACTGACCTGCGTCACGCTGTCGGTATCCTGCGGGCATACGTGAACGTGATGTTCGGTCACGGTGCCAGTCCAGTTGCCCGCCATGACGTTATTGCAGGGGACGTCATAGGTTTCGTCGACCGGCTTGCAGTTACAAATGCCGGTGGTGCTGGTCTTCGTCCACCAGGGATTGGGGCCGCACTGGTATGTTTCCTGATAGTTATAGCCGGATACAGGCGTCGTATAGATCGCGTTCTGGACGCCGTTGGGAATAGTGGCCGTATCGTATACGCCTGTGGTCGTGTTCAGGCACTCCTGCACGGTCGTCGACTGGCAGCCGACGACGCCCGTGCACTGCAGGCTGCCGTCAGCATTGACGCCGGTCACGATGGAGCCTGTTGGACACGGAATTGTCTGCGTTGACGCACAGACGAGTTGTCCGTTAGCGAAGCCGGTCGCATATTTTCCGGCCGGGCAGGTGAAGTTGGCCGCCTGCCCCGCGGGGTCCGCAAGAAGGCTGACCTGGAAGCAATTGTTGTCGCCGACGTCGCAGGCCTTGGTCATCATGGCTTTCGAAGCATCCGCATGCATGGAGCCGCCGACCTGCAGCACCGGGGCCTGCGACATTGACGGCGTTTGCGCGATCGCTATTTTGCCGCCCGTCAGCTCGACGTTAGTAAGATCGCGTATGTCGGCGCTGGCCGTGCTGACGCGCCACAGCGGCGTTTCCGTGGAACTGAAGAACTGAACATAGTCATCATAATGGCAGTTGGCCGTATTGCATACCGCTGCGTTTGCGACATAAGCATCGTTTTGCTGGGACATGACATACTGGGCATTGGTCTTGTTCATGCAGTTTTGCCCGTCGAGCGTCGCCGTATTGCAGGGGGTGGCAATTTTTCCGCTGTCGCGCAACCTGCCGCCCGCCTTGTCCTGCCCCGAGGAAAACATGAAATAATCGGTATAGCCGACGTTCGGCGTCGGCAGGGCAAGATAGACCCAGCCAATCGCCATGTTGTTGCCGTTCGGCGTCGTGTCGGTGCCGAACAGGACGCTGATTTTCGACCAGTCGGAGATGAGGGACCCATCGAATTGGCAGTCATATTGCTGCCAGGTGCCTTTCAGTTTAGAAAAAGTGGCCGCACAGGGCGACGTGTTCGCCGTCGCGTTCGAGCTGACCACGGGGGTGCCTGACTGCTTAATCACGATGGTCGGGACAAATTGTGCGCCCCCGTTGTCGGCGGCGGGGCCCGATTTAATCCTGAGTCCCGTAAAAGAAAGAGTCGCGATACCGTACGGCGGCGGCGTCGAGTTCGGCGTACTCATCGTGTATTCAACCGTAGAAACCGTGCCGGGCGTGCCATAAACAAATTGACCGGCAGGCAGCGTATTCGTACCAACGGCAGGGTTCGCGGTAGCCTCGTTAATGAATGAGAACGTTGGAGAGTTTAAAGTTGTGCCGTTGTAATTCGTATTGGATACAAGTCCGCTCGGCTGCTCATAAGGTTTCGAGACCGTCACGTTGAAGTAGTCCTGGCCCTGAGCATTCAGGATCTGGATGCCGCCGTTATTGGGCTGATAGGCCGCGGCCACCGCCTGGTTCTCTGACACGGCGTAGGAGAAACGGCTGCCATAACCATCGTATGCCGTATCTTCCGGCAAGGCCAGCGTGCGGAACGGAACGACGCCGCGCCGGACGACCGGCTGGATAAGCATTTTTGCCGGAATGGTGCCGGCCCCGGAACTGCCGGGGCACCAGCCTTTGCTTTTACTGCCGTTGCCGTTGCCCTGGAAGCAGCCAATGCCGCCTTGCGTCTTCAGATACATGAAGTTGTTGATCGACACGTAAGCCGAGCTCTGCTCGAAGCAAAGCCCTTCGCCGTTGGCGGTGTTGCTGCCTTCGGGGCTGGCGTCCGCGACGCAACCGCCGACGTTATAACTAGGATAATTCGGGTTGTCGGTGCAGGTCTGAGTTGTGGCGTTGCAGTTGGTGACCGGGTCGCACTCCGTCTCGATGCCGTAATCCGGATCGCCGCGCTTGGCGTCGGCGCGGGCCGGGCACGGATAGCGCCCGTTCTGGATAAGGAAGTTAGACAAGGCGGAGGTGACGGCGCCGGCATTGTCTTCTGTCGCCTGGATAATGCGGTTCTTGACATACAGGCCATAAGCGCTGGCGAAAGTGGCGATGAGGGCGCCGGCGACGCCGATCACGATTGCCAGTTCAATGAGTGTGTAGCCGCGCGTCTTCATGGAGTTACGCATTTGACTGCTCCCAAGAGATCCGTGCCAACGCCATACTGCCCCGGTGGGCATTGGGTGGCTACCAGATTGGTGGTATTGATGCAGGCCGTCTTGAGCGCCTGGGCGCCGTCGATGCCCTGCATGAATTCTGGATTTGTAGATGTTCCGCAATGGAGCGAACTGGCTGTCGGGTTCCCGTCGACGATCGGGCCGGCAATCATGTTCGGCGTGAAACAGTTGGTCGAACTGTCGTCGCAATAGTTCATCGCCCAGGAGTCGCCCGAGGCCCGGATATTTCCGCCGACGTCCACGGTCGCGCTCGGGGAGGCGTTGTTGATACCCACGCGGCCGCCGGTCTTATTCTCCATGCTGCTGCCGGGCTCCGTCATCCATTTATCGGAATCGTTGCGGATTTTGTAGACGGTGAAGGCATCGTCATAGTGCGTCGCGCCGGGAACGGGATTATACAGGCCCGGGCCGGTGCCGAGGAAGATGGCGTCGCCATTGCAATTTTCGGCGTCTCGTCCCGCTCCGCAAGGCACGACTTGCTGTCCGTTATAGTTGTAGGCGCCGTTTCCGTCTGCACCATGCGACAGGAAAATCACCGGCAGCGCGGCACCTGAGGGGAATATCCCCAGCTCGGTATGGTCGGGGTTCAGCACCAGAAGCTTGATGGTGATGGAGGCGATTTTGTCGTTATAGACGCAATAGGGACAGTCGTGTGCGGAACTATTGAGCGCCTTTTTTGAATCGTTATTCGTCAGATATTCCGTTACTGAATAATCGATCTTGTTCCCCCACCAGTCGAGCCCGTCCTTGGCCGTGAGACCCAGCGCCGCATAGGGGATAGATCCCGTCAGTACCGGGTCGGGCAGGCCGTCGCCGGTAGGATTGCCATTGACGATCGGGCCGTCGACACCATTATCCTGTGCGCCCGCGATCCGGCAAACTTTGCCCGTGCACATCAGGACCGGGGGACTCGCGCCGAAGCTGGCGGGGCAGACTTCGTACCCCGCGGCCGGGTTATTCGGCGCGACGGACCCATCAGCCGGGCACGGCAGACGGCCCCAGATTGTGAGGAATTGTGTCAACGCGTTTGAAATGACGAATTGCTTGGCGCCGATATCCTGTTCCATCGCGTTCTGCTGGTTGCGCCGGTAATCTGCAAGTATAGCGCCGACGAGCAGCGAAACAATGCACAGCAAAATCGCCAGCTCAATAAGAGAGAAACCCTTTTCGTTGCGAAAAGCCGGATTCATCGACTCTCTTCCCCACAAACACACCACCACACTATTCTATCATTTTCGGGCTGAATAACTCGTTAATAAATTGAAAAAGCATAATATTCCCCATGGCTTTAGGGATAATCTCTCCGCGCTGACACTCAGGGGCTATAGCAGATAATGGTGCCAGTCGAATCGAAGCCGTTCAGGTACTGGCCCGCGGGGCAGGTCTGGTTCGGCAGCGGCGTGACCTTGAGCACCTTGGTGCAGACGGCCTTGGGAAGGCCGGTGACCAGGTCGTTCGTAACGCCGGTCATCACGTCCGCCATGCCGGGCGTGTTGGTGTTGGGGCAATAAAGGCTGGCGCCTGAAGACGCCGGCGCCGACAAAAGGTCCGGCGACCAGCAATCGGCACCCGTCGAATCGCACAGCTGCGATGCGGCAAGCGTGGTGGCTTTGATCGACCCGTTGACGTCGAGCTGCTGCGTGGGCGTCGCCGTCCCGACGCCGATATAGCCGGGATTGAGGTTGTGAATGTCGGTGGTCGTGCCGACGAAATCCCACAGGGATGAGAGGCTGTAAGAGTTGTATTTCAACGTATCGTCAAAAGCCTTATAGCTTGTCGTGTTCCCGTCGCGGCGCAAACCGACGGTAAAGGAGGCCGTCGTGTCGACGACGGGGTTATTATCGCAGTTGTCGGAGTCTTGCGTGCCCTTGCTCATACACGGCACCGAAACCCGGCCGCCCGACGTATAGGCGCCCACATGGTTAGGCCCATGCCCGATAATGACATACTGAGAGCTGCCCGGCGGGGAGACGAGCGACACGCCGCCGTAGGTAGGCTGCAAAGGATCATTAGGATTGCTGGGCGTACCGTCGGGCCGCGGGTTGCAAGTGAAGGCGCCAATCCCGGCGCATCCCGTGGGATCGGGCTCGGTGCGTATGTCGATCGCGCCCCAGGACGAACGGTAAGTTGCCTTATTCGTCAGAAAGCCCGACACGGCGTAAGTAAACTGGTAGTTCCAGGCGTCGGTCGACATCGCGCCATTCAGGGAGGTGTTATTACCCAGCACGGCCACCCATGGGAAGCCCCCGACGAGGACAGGATCATTAGGCGTCGTGCCCGGCGTCGCCTCGGTATGCCGTGCGCCGTTGACCTTGCAGACGCCGTCGAGGCAGGTGCCAATCGGGGTCGCGACAGTTCGCAGGGTGGTGCAGGACGCCAATGGAATTTCCCGTCCAGCATTGGGATCGGTAACAGGAAGCGTGGGATTGGACGGGCACGGCAATCGTCCGTTGGCGCCGATGAAATTGGCGACCGCCGAATCCAGCGTGTTCAACTTGGTTTGGGTGTCGCGGGCATAATGATCGTTCAGGAAGCCGTTATACACCCGCATGAATGCCGCAAGCAGGATGCCGATAATGACCATCAGCATGGCCATTTCAAGGAGGGTAAAGCCGCCGCTTCGCGCAAACGCCCGGGTCATCGACACGATCCTTCTAACGCACACACCACCAGCTTTTATTGTAAGCGCCAAATGTTAAATAACATCTTAACGAGTCTGCCTGCGGCGGAAAAGCTGAAATCCAGTAAAATCCGGCAATTACAGATAAGAAAAGCCCGGGATCGCTCCCGGGCTTTTCTTTTGTAAGGCAGTCGAGATCTTTAGTTCTCGATGCGGTACAGCAGGCCGCAGTCGGTCAGGTTGATCGTCTCGTTATAGACGAGCGTCGTGGCGGACGAGAAGCAGCTGAGGCCGACGCCGTAAGCCTGGACATATCCGGTCGCGGGGCGGCCATCATCCATCTTGCGGTCGATCTGGGCTGCGCGCAGCGGAGCCAGCGGCAGTTTGCCGGTGGTGGACTGCAGCGCCGTCTTCGG